>NZ_JBAGKH010000030.1:0-76885 GCF_036689765.1 Streptomyces poriticola | reverse complement strand
GTCTTCGAGCAGCTGGTCGAGGACCCGGACCAGCCGGGTGGCGATCGCCTCGGCCGCAGGACGGTCGAAGAGGCTGTTCTGGTAGTCGAGGGAGAGCCGCAGGTAGGGGTCGGAGGCGTTGAGGGTGAGCGGGTAGTGCGAGCCCGCGAACGGGCGGATGCCGTCGATGGTGAACCCCGCCGCGAGGTTCGCGTCGACGATGCCCTCGCGGTCGACCGGGTAGTTCTCGAAGACCACGATCGTGTCGAACAGGGCGGGCAGTCCGACGCCGCGCTGGATGTCGCCGAGACCGTAGTAGTGGTGGTCGAGCAGCGCGGTCTGCCGGTCCTGGAGTTCGGTGATGACGTCGCCGACGCTGCGGTCGGGCCGGACGAGCACCCGGGTCGGCAGGGTGTTGATGAACAGGCCGACCATCTCGTCCGACCCGGGTACGTCGGCCGGGCGCCCGTTGACGGCGGCGCCGAACACCACGTCCTGCCGGCCGGTGAGCTTCGACAGCAGGATCCCCCAGGCGCCCTGGAGGAGCGTGTTGAGGGTGACCCCGAGTTCCGCGGCGCGCCCGGCGAGTGCCCGGCCCTTGTCGATCGACAGCGGCACCTCGATCCGTCCGAGGGCGGACACGTCCTGCTGGAGCGGGGCGTTCGGGGCGACGAGGGTCGGCTGGTCGAGTCCGGCGAGCTCGGCCGCCCACCGGGCGGCCGACTCCTCCCGGTCCCGGGTGGACAGCCAGGTCAGGTAGTCGCCGTAGCTGCGGACCGGGGGGAGCACTTCGGTTCCGGCGTACAGCCGGATCAGATCCGTGATCACCACCGGCGAGGACCAGCCGTCGAACAGGGTGTGGTGGGCGGTGATGATCAGCTTGGCCCGCCGCGGCCCGTAGGTGAGCAGGGCCAGGCGGAGCAACGGGGGCCGGGCGGGGTCGAGTTGGTCGGCCCGGTCGTCGGCGAGGGCCTTGTCGAGCGCCGCGTCCCGCTCGCCCGGGTCCTGGTCGGTCAGGTCGATGTGCCGCCAGGGCAGCGGGGCGTGCTCCGGCACGACCTGCACCGGGTCGCCCCCGGCGGCGGTGAGGAACGCGGAGCGCAGGTTCGGATACCGGTCGAGCAGGGCCTGGCCGGCCGACCGCATGCGCTCCGGGTCCACGTGCCCGGACAGATGCAGCACGAACTGCATGTGGTAGACGTCGAAGGAGCCGTCGGCGAGCGCGGCCTGGAACTGGATGCCGGACTGCCCCGGGGCCTGGGGCCACACCTCGGCGAGCCGACCGTAGCGCCGCTCCCAGGTCTCGATCTCGTCCTGTCCCACCGCGACCAGCGGGGCGTCCGCGGGCGTGAGCCCGCCGGCCTCCGGGCGGGCCGCGTGCGCGGCCATGCCGTGCAGCACCTCGGCCCACAGTCCGGCCAGTTCCCGGACCCGCTCGCGGGACAGCACGCCGGTGGGGAACATGAAGGCTGCCTGCAGCCGGGTGCCGTCGGCGGTGTCCGTGGCGACCGAGTTGACCTCGAGCACGGACAGCGCGGGCAGGTCCGGGTCGGGCGCCGGGATCAGCTCGGTGGACCAGGACGCCGGTCCCCACCCGTCCGCGCGCAGCTGCTCGGGCACGTCGGCGTCGGAGATCCGGCCGAGGTAGTTGAACCCGATCTGCGGCACCGGGAGCCCGGCGAGCCGACCGGCGGTCCCGGGGTTCAGGTGGCGCAGCAGCCCGTAGCCCACGCCCTTGCCGGGGACCGCACGCAGCTGCTCCTTGACGCGTTTGACCGCGGTCCCGGCCGCGGGGCCGCCCGCCAGCACGTCGGCCAGATCCACCCCCCGTACGTCGACCCGGGCCGGGTGCATGCTGGTGAACCATCCGACGGTCCGGGAGAGGTCGGTCCCGGGGACGAGCTCCGCCTCGCGACCGTGCCCCTCCAGGCGGACCAGGGTGGTGCCGTCCGTGCCGCGCCAGCGCTCCACCGCCAGGGCGAGCGCGGCGAGCAGCACATCGGTGGCGGTGCCCCGGTAGGCCGCGGGAAGCCTGGTCAGGACCGAGTCGGTCACGTCGGCGGGCAGGTGCACCCGCACGCTGTCGACGGTGGCCATCACATCCACCGCCGGATCGAAGGCCCGGGTGCCCAGCGGGGGGTCGGGGGCCTCCAGCAGGTCCAGCCAGTAGGCGAGTTCCGTCTCCCGGTCCTCGGAGAGCGCCTCCTCCTCCAGCGCCGACGCCCAGCGGCGGGCCGAGGTGCCGACCGCGGGCAGGCCGGGTGTGCGGCCGGAACGGACCTGCTGCCACGCCTCGGCCAGGTCCGACAGCAGGATGCGCCAGGAGACGCCGTCCACCACCAGGTGGTGCAGGACCACCAGCAGCCTGCCCGCGCCCGACCCGGCGGCGAACCAGACGACGTCCGCCATGATCCCGGCCTCCGGGTCGAGGCGCCCGGCCGCGGCGTCCAGCTCCGCCTTCGCCGCCGCCAGCGAGGACGGCTCGTCCCACCGGCCGTCGCAGGACACCCGGTGGACGAGGTCCGCCGCCCGCACGGTGCCCTTCGGACGCACGACGAGGGAGAGCTCGGGGCCGCGCACCAGCCGGGCGCGCAGGAGGTCGTGCCGGTCGAGCACGGCGTCCAGGGTCGCGGCGAGGCCCCGCTCGTCGATACCGGCGGGCAGTTCGAGCGCCATCGCCATGGCGAACCGGTCGATCCCGCCGCCGTGTCCGAAGACCTGCCGTGCCACCGGCGGCAGCGGCATCGGGCCGACGCCGCCGTGCTCGTCCTCCGCGAGGGCGGGCACCCGTTCCCGGCGGGTGGTGGCGGCCTCGGCGAGGCGGGCCGCCGTGCGGCACTCGAAGATCTCCCGCGTGGTGACGTCCAGGCCCCGCGCCCGGGCCCGCGCCACCACCTGGATCGACCGCAGGCTGTCCCCGCCCACCGCGAAGAAGTCGTCGTCGGCACCGACCCGCTCCACGCCGAGCACGTCCGCGTAGGCCGCGGTGATGACCGCCTCGGCCTCGGTGCGCGGCTCCCGGTAGGCCGCACCGGTGAACTCCGGTTCGGGCAGCGCCGAGCGGTCCAGCTTGCCGGTCGGCCCGAGCGGCATCCGGCCGAGCGCCACGAAGGCCGACGGCACCATGTAGTCGGGCAGCCGAGCCGCGACGAACCTGCGCAGCTCGGCGGGGGAGGCACCGGCCATCACGTCCACGTCGCCGATCCCGCCGGCGCCGTCGTCGCCGACGGCCCCGTCGCCGGTGTGCACCACGTACGCGACGAGCCGCCGCCCGCCCGACGGCGCCTCCCGGCCGACCACCACGGCCTGGCTGATCCCGGGGTGCGCCAGGCACACGGCTTCGACCTCGGCGGTCTCGATGCGGAAGCCGCGGACCTTGACCTGGCCGTCGGCCCGGCCCAGGCACTCCAGTCGACCGCGCGCGTTCCAGCGCGCCAGGTCGCCGGTTCGGTACATCCGCCCGCCCGCCGGGCCGAACGGGTCGGCCACGTACCGCTCGGCCGTGATGCCCGGCCGGCCGTGGTAGCCGCGGCCGAGGCAGGTTCCCACCACGTACAGCTCGCCGACCACGCCCTGAGGCACCGGGGCGAGTCCCGGGCCCAGGACGTAGGCACGCATGTTCCCCAGCGGGGTGCCGATGGGGGCGACGTCGCTCTCCGGCGGCTCCTCGGTCGCCGTGAGGGAGTACGTGGTGGCGTAGAAGCTCTCGCTCTGCCCGTAGGAGTTGACGATCTGCACCCCGGGCAGGGCCTCGCGCACCTGCCGCACCAGGGGCGCGGGAAGCACGTCGCCGGCGAAGACGACCGTGCGCACGCCGGTCGTCCGCTCCAGGTGGCCGACCAGTTCCCCGAGCACCGAGGGCACCGCACTGATCACCTGACCGTCCCAGCCGTCCCGCTCGCCGAGCGCCAGCACGTTCGGCACCACCTCGGCCGTGCCGCCGGTGGACAGGGTGGACAGCAGCTCGAAGACGGAGACGTCGAAGTTGACCGAGGTACCGGCCAGCATCCGCCACCCGGGCGGCGCGTCGAGGACGCGTACCAGTTCCCGCACCCCGTTGGCGACATTGC
This sequence comes from Streptomyces poriticola, assembly GCF_036689765.1. NCBI lineage: Bacteria > Bacillati > Actinomycetota > Actinomycetes > Kitasatosporales > Streptomycetaceae > Streptomyces > Streptomyces poriticola. The sequence goes on along the minus strand of NZ_JBAGKH010000030.1, from coordinate 72,836 downwards.
GGTGGGTGATCGCCGCGCCCTTGGGGGTGCCCGTGGAACCGGAGGTGTACATCACGTAGGCCAGGTTGTCCGGGCGCAAGGACGCGGTCCGGCCCGCGTGTGCCGGGGTGCCCCCGGGCGGGTCCCACTCCGCGAGGTGGTCGAGTTCGATGCTCGCCATGTCGTGCCGGGGCAGACCGTGCGACGTCGCGGTGTCGGTCAGCACGAAGCGCGGGCGAGCCTCGGACAGCACTCTCCCGGCCCGTCCGCCGAGGTGCTGCGGGTCCATCGGCAGGTATCCGGCGCCCGACTTGAGGATGCCGAGCAGGCCGGCCACCAGGTTCTCCGTGCGCGGCAGTGCGAGGACCACCAGGTCCTCGGGTCCGGCGCCGCGCCTGACCAGCTCCCGGGCGATGCCGTTCGCCCGGTCGTCGAGCTCCCGGTAGGTCAGCGTGCGCCCGTCGCACACGACCGCCGGGGCGTCCGGCGTCCTGGCCACCTGACTCTCGAACAGCTCGGGGATCGTCTGCTCGGACACCGCTGCCGCGGTGTCGTTGAACCGGACGAGCAGCCGGTCCCGCTCGGCGGTGCCGAGCACGTCGACGCCGCCGGTCCGCTGTCCCGGGTCGGCCACGAGGCGGCCCAGTACGCGGACGAACCGGTGCGCGAGGGACTCGGCCGTGCTCCTGTCGAAGAGGTCGGTGGCGTATTCCAGGCGGCACCGAGCCGCGCCCGAGCCGTCCGGGAGCATGTCGAAGAAGAGGTCGAACTTGGCCGTTCCGGTCTCGAGCCGCTCGGCCCGGACGTCCAGGCCGGGGAGCTGCAGGTCCGGCACGGGCGGCTGCCAGGAGAGCATCACCTGGAAGAACGGGTTGTAGGCGCTGGACCGTTCGGGGTTGAGGAGTTCCACCAGCCGCTCGAACGGCAGATCCTGGTTGTCGTACGCGGCGAGGGACCTGTCCCGTACCCGCTGCAGCAGTTCGCGGAAGGTCGGGTTGCCGGAGAGGTCGACGCGCAGCACCCAGGTGTTGACGAAGAAGCCGACGAGGTCCCGCAGTTCCTCGTCGGTGCGGCCCGCGATCGGCGCGCCGACGGGGATGTCGTCGCCGCAGCCGAGGTGGTGCAGGAGGACCCCCAGCGCCGCGTGCATGACCATCGACACCGTGGTGCCCTGTTCCGCGGCCAGCTTCTCCACAGCCCGCAGCAGGCCGGGGTCGACCGTGAACCGGACCACGTCACCGCGCGGGCCGACGGCCTTGGGCCGGGGGCGATCGGCGGGGAGGGCCAGCGGCTGCACCAGACCGGCCAACGCCCCGCGCCAGTAGGCAAGTTGCCCGGCCGCGAGGCTGTCCGGGTCCGACTCGTCGCCGAGCACGTCCCGCTGCCACAGCGTGTAGTCCGCGTACTGCACCGGCAGCGGTTCCCATGCCGGAGCGCCGCCCTCGCTACGGGCGGCGTAGGCCAGGGCGAGATCGCGGAACAGCGGCCCGAAGGACTCCCCGTCCACCGCGATGTGGTGCGCGACCAGCACCAGGGTGTGGTCGTGCGGTCCGGACCGCACCAGCCGGGCGCGGATCGGCACATCGGCGGCCAGGTCGAAGGTGGCGGTGGCCGGCTCGTCCACGGCCGCGGCCCGCTCCTTCTCCCCCGCCACCTCGACGACCGGCAGCTCGAACGGTTGCCGGGCGGATGACAGCACCTGCTGGTGCGGGACTCCGTCGTCGTCCTCGACGATCACCGTGCGCAGCACCTCGTGCCGGTCGACGACGTCGCGCAGCGCCGACTCCAGCGCATCCACGCTCAGCTCGCCGGTGAGCCGCAGGGCGAAGGCGCCGTTGTAGGTCGACGACGGTCCCTCGAACTGGTGCACGAACCACAGCCGGCGCTGCGCGAACGACAACGGGATCATTGATTCTCCAAAATCGGCAGGGCCACCACGGAGCGGGCCGCCGCTCAGCTCTGGTCGAGCAGCGTCAGGAGGTCGGCGTTGTAGAAGTCGTCGATGGAGCAGGCACCCGACAGCGTCGAGAAGTACCGGTCGATCAGGTCCTGGTGACCGGCGAGCTTCCGGAGCATCTCGGTCCGCCCCTCGGGCTTGAGCTCGGCCACGTTGAGCGCGGCCTGGTAGAAGCTGGTGTGGTTCTCGTCCAGGTCCTCCTCGTACCGCTCCAGCGCCGCTTCGAGCGCCACGGGGTCGTGCAGCCGGTCCCCGATGTGCCCGGTGAGGGTCCGGGCCTGGAGGAAGGCTTCGGTGATGCCGCGGGCGGTGATGGAGTCCTTGTGGTTCACCGCGTCGCCGACCAGCGCCCACCCGGGGCCGTGGGCCTGGCGGAAGAAGTTCTCCTGATGCCCCGTGCCGTACAGCTGCTCGACCCGCTCACCGGCCCGCATCCGCTCGTACAGCTCGGGCGCCGTGGTGCGGAAGGCGTCGAGGTATGCGGGCTCCACGGCCCTGCGCACCCCGGAGAACTCGTCCTGCGGGAAGTAGGCCATGAGCAGGGTGAGGTCGTCGTTGGTGGGGATGACACCGATCCAGCGCCCGGGCCGCTCGTACAGCTCGAAGTGCGCGGGGACGCCGGCCCAGTAGCTGTAGTAGGTGCAGGTCTGCCGCGGGTGCTCGACGACGTTCCGCGCACCGGCCTTGCGGGCCACCAGGGAGCGCATGCCGTCCGCGCCGACGACGAGCCGCGCCCGTTCCGTCGCCGCGGTGCCGCCGGGCGTGGTGTACCGCACGCCGACGACCCGGTCGTCCTCGAACAGCAGGTCGGTGACCGCGCAGGACTCCCGGAACTCCGCGCCGGCCGCCACCGCGCCGCGCGCCAGGATCGGGTCGAGCACGTACCGCCTGGGCGCGTACGTGGTCCGCTGGCCGTCGACCGGCAGGGAGAAGCCGTCGAGGCGGACCCCGGGCGCCTGGTAGCTCTGGTGGTCGATCGGCCGGCAGCCCGCCTTCCGGAGTTGCTCGAGCAGGCCCCACCGGTGGAGCAGGGCGACGCCCGGCTGATGGATGTAGTGCGAGGACAGGGTGTCCTGCGGGAACCGCGCCTTCTCCAGGAGCAGGACACGATGACCCTGCCGGGCGAAGAGCATGGCCGTCGGCGATCCCGCACAGCGGGCACCCACGACGATGACGTCGTACATGGCGCCTCTCACCTCACATCCGATGCGGAGGGGTCACCGGACCCAGGGATTCGATGTACGCGGAGACCGACCCGATCGTCGGATTGAGGAAGAGCTGGTCCATCGGGACCTCGACGCCCAGTTCCCTGAGGAGAGCGCCCTGGATCCGCGTCATGATCACGGACTGGCCGCCCAGGGAGAAGAAGTCCTGGTCGTCCGCTATGGCGTCGCGGCGCAGTTCCCGGCACCAGATGGCGCGCACGCTGTCGGTGGTCATCACAGCCCCCTCGTCGTCGTCACGGTCCACCGGCTATGCCGCCGTGCCGCTGTCGGCATGTCGGTTCCGGAACATCTCGAGCAGCGCCGCGCGGTCGACCTTCCCGTGCGGGCTCAGCGGAATCCGCGGAATGCTGATGAACCGCGCCGGAACCATGTTCCGCGGCAGCGTCTCCAGAAGCCGGCCGCGCACCTCGTCCTCGGCCGGTTCCTCCCCCGCCGGGACCAGGAACGCGGTCAGCTCGGCCTCGCCCGAACCGGAGTGGGTGCTCACCACCGCGGCCTCCCGGACCCCGGTCAGACGGCCGAGCGCCCGCTCGATGTCGGTGGGGTCGATACGCATGCCCCGGACCTTCACCTGTGCGTCGATCCTGCCCAGGACGACCAGGTCCCCGGCCTCGGTCGCGTACCCGCGGTCGCCCGTGCGGTACAGCCTGTGCGGCACCCCGTCGACCACGACCGTCGTGAACCTCCCGGACTCGGGACCGGTGCCGTTGAGATAGCCCGCGCCGACACCGGCCCCGGCGATGCAGATCTCGCCGGTCTCCCCGGGCGCGACACCACGCAGCCGCTCGTCGAGGAGGTGGATGTCCGTGTTGTAGGCGGGCCTGCCGACCGGAGCCCTGTCCTGATCGCCGGGCCGGTACCCGGCGAGGTCGTACGAGGTGGCGACGTCCGTGCACTCGGCGACGCCGTACTGGTGCAGCAGGGTGCACGTGTTGTCCTCGCGCGACGCCCAGTCGGCGATCAGTTCGGCCTTCAGCGGCTCACCGCCGAACAGCAGGTGGTCCAGCCGGGCGAGCGCGTCTCCGCCCTGTGCGGTCTCCCGGTCCACCAGCAGATACAGCGTGCTGGAGGCGCAGTGCACCACGCGTATCCCGTGCTCGGTCAGCATGCGGTAGGCCATCAGGGCGTCGAAGTTCCGGCTCGCCATCAGGTGCTGGGTGGCGCCGCAGAACAACGGCGCCATCAGACTGCGCTGGGAGAGGTCGAACCCGAACGCGCTGACGACCAGGTTGTGCGACCCGCGGTGCAGGCGGTACTCGACCGTCAGCCAGTTCAGCAGGTTGAACCAGCCCTCGTGCCGCACCGCGGTCAGCTTCGGCGTCCCCGTCGACCCGGAGGTGAAGACGGCGTAGCACACGTCGTCCCCGGTGACACGGACGTCGGGACGGGTCACCGGACGGTCCGCGGGCCGGGCAGGGAGCTGCTGGAGGTCGACGACCTCGGCGGGCGCCGGCTCGACCAGCGTGACCGTCGCCGGGGACGCCACGATCAGGGCGAGGTCGGGTATCTGGCCGAGCAGCAGCCGGAGTCGCGCCGGCGGGTAGGCCGGATCGAGCGGCACATAGGCCGCACCGGCCTTCAGTGTTCCGAGGATGGCGACGAGCATGTCGACCGAGTAGTCCAGGCAGACACCGATCTTCGCGCCCCGTGCTCCGCGTGCGACGAGGAAGTGCGCGAACCGGTTCGCCGCCGCGTCCAGCTCCGCGTAGGTCATCCGCCGGCCGGCGCAGAAGACGGCGACGGCGTCGGGAGTGGCATCCGCGTGCGCCTCGAACCGCCGGTGGACGACGGGCGTCGGGGGCAGGTCGACCCGCTTGCCCTGAAGGATCATCAACTGACTCCGATGTGAAGGGCGTCCGGAAGATCGGGCCGTCGGCACGGCACCGGGGAAGGCCTCGGCCGGCCGGCGTTCAGCCCTCCGCCATCGCCTCGCGCAGGCTCCGCGGACGCAGATCGGTCCAGTTCCGCTCGACGTACTCCAGGCACTCGGCCCGGGACGCCTCGCCGAAGACCACCCGCCAGCCCGCGGGTGTCTCGACGAACACCGGCCACAGGGAGTGCTGGTCCTCGTCGTTGACCAGCACGTAGAAGCGGCCGTCCTCGTCATCGAAAGGGTTTGTGCTCATGCCACCGTCCTCAGCCGTCGCGGGGTGACTCGGCAGGGGAATTCGCCGGGCCGAGTCCGAGAAAAGGACCAGGGGCGGGTTCACCGACGGGCGTCGTCCTGTCGACAGGACATCCCGGCATCCGCAGCTCCCCTGGAATGCCGACGCCAACTTAGATCCCGGCCGCCGACCCCACAAGGGCGGCAGGACGCTGACCTCCCGGTCGTCCGCCCGAACCTGTTTCCCACCGGTGTTCCTGTGCCACCATGGCCGCCCGGTGGCCCGGCGGCGGGCACACTCACCCGGGGCCGGGCCCCGCTCTCCTCGTGGCCGACGCGGTCGAGAAACGCGCGCGGTCGGTGGAGAGGCCCGCACCGGACGACCCGCCGGGCACGGTCCTCCCGGCAGAGATACCGGACGGGCTCCGTCCCCGCGCATACGGATACGCAGCGTCGACCGCGACCGCGCCGCACCGACGGCAAAGGAATTCCGACCACGGCAGAAAGCCCATCGACGGACCTACGACTGGTGATCGGTCTTGAAGTCAGAATCCGAGTACGCGACAGTTCCAGACGACGACACACGACGGTCGCTGCTGCGCCACATGCTGGTGGCGAGGGGCGTCGACGAGGAGGCCCGGCAGCTCCAGAAGCAGGGGTCGCTGGACCTCTGGCTGTCCTGCCAGGGGCAGGAGGCGGCGCAGGTCGGCTCCGCCCTCGCGGTGGGCCCGGCCGCGACGGTCTTTCCCAGCTACCGGGAACACGCGGTCGCTCTGCTGCGCGGCGTGACACCGGCCGAACTGGTCGCGCAGTGGGCCGGCCGGACGTTCTGCGGATGGGACCCCCGCCGGCTCCGGTTCTTCCCCTACACGCTGGTCCTGGCCGCACAGACGCTGCACGGCGTGGGCTATTCGATCGGGCAGCGGCTGCAGCGCCGGGAGGACTTCGTCGTCGTGTACATAGGCGACGGCGCCACCAGCGAGGGCGACATGTCGGAGGCGATGAACCTCGCCGCCGTCGAGTCGGCGTCCGTGCTGTTCGTCTGCCAGAACAACGGCTGGGCCATCTCGAAGCCGGCCCGGGAGCAGATGCGCACCTCGCTGGCCGAACGCGCCCGGGGCTTCGGGATCGGGTCCGTCCGGATCCCGGGGCAGGACCCGGAGGCCGTCTTCTCCACCTGCGCCCGGGCGGCCGCCCGGGTCCGCGCGGAGCGGGCGCCCCGTCTCGTCGAGATCCGGGTGGCACGCATCCACGGGCACTCCACCTCCGACGCCCAGGAGCTGTACCGCAGCCGCGACGACATCGCGGAGGCCAGGGCGACGGACCCGGTGACCGCCTACGCGGCCCGGCTGTCCGGTCTGGGCCTGGTGGACACCGGGTGGTTCGACGCCGTCGAGGCGGAGGTCCGGGAGCTGCGCGAGCGGTTGATGAAGGAGTACGCGTGATGAGCACCGCGTCGGTGCCCCTGGCGGAGGCGATCAACACGACCCTCGCCGATCTCCTCGAACAGGACCCGGCCCTGCTGCTGCTCGGCGAGGACATCGGCCGGCTCGGGGGCGTCTTCCGGGTGACGCGCGGCCTGCGGGACCGCTTCGGCGCGGACCGGGTGCGCGACTCGCTCCTCGCCGAGTCCACCATCGTCGGCCAGGCGGTCGGCCTGGCGATGAGCGGACTGGTGCCGGTCTGCGAGATCCAGTTCGACGGGTTCACCTATCCGGCGGTGAACCAGCTGGTGACCCAGGCTGCCCGGATCGGCGAACGGTGGAACGGACGGATCAGCCCGAGCCTGGTGGTGCGCATCCCGAGCGGCGGCGGCGTCCGGGGCGTCGAGCACCACAGCGAGTCCAACGAGGCGCTGTTCGCCCGCGTCCCCGGGATCTCGGTGGCGTGCCCGTCCACGGGCGAGGACGCCGACCAGGTCCTGCGGTACGCGGTGACGCTGGGCGCGCCCGTGGTGGTGTACGAGCCGATCCGCCTGTACTGGCGGCGGAACACGCCCCTGCGGGACCCCGGGCCCGCGCGGTCGCCGACCGCGGCCCGGGTGGTGCGGCACGGCACGGACCTGACGATCGCCACGTACGGCGCGGTCACCCACGAGGTGCTCCAGGCGGCGCACGCGCTCGGTCCCGGTGTCGGTGCCGAGGTGGTGGACCTGCGCTGGGTGGCCCCGCTCGACATGGACACGGTGCTGGAGTCGGTCGCCCGCACCGGACGGCTGCTGATCGTGCACGAGGGGTCCAGGGACGTCGGGATCGGGGCCGAGATCGCCGCATCGGTGGCCGAGCACGGATTCGGCGCACTGCGCACCCCGGTCCGCCGGCTGGCGCCCGCCCGTCGGGCCTATCCCCCGGCCGACTTCGAGAAGGACTACCTGATCGGTGTGCAGGAGATCAAGGACGAGGTGCTGGAGATGCTGGAGATGACGACGTGACGGACTCCCCGGTGGACATGCACGTTCCCGGCTTCGGGCACGGCCTCGGCGAGGCCCTGCTGGTCGAGTGGGTCGCCGACGTGGGCGACCTGGTCGAACGGGGGGACGTCATCGCGGTCGTGGAGACCGACAAGGCGAGCACGGAGATCGTGGCGGAGCGCCCCGGGCAGGTCGCGGCCCACTCCGCGACGACCGGCACGGTCCTCAAGTCCGGTGATCCGCTGTACCGGTTGGCGCCCCGCCAGGGGCTGTCCGACAGGCCTTAGCCCGCATCCGCGGAAGATCCTGGATCCAGAGTCTGGAACGGAGAGGGAAGATGAGCGACATAGAGCGCCGTATCACGGACACGATGCTGGCCAAGCTGCGCGAGCGCGAACCGTCGTTGGGCCCCGGCGACCTCACCCGGCCGGTGGCCGACCTCGACCTCGACTCGCTCGACCTGGTCGAGCTGCACCAGCAGCTGGAGCGCGAACTCCAGGTCAAGGGAAGCCTTCAGGAGACGTCGGGCTTCGCCTTCCTGGACGAGTTCAGCAGGTACTTCGTGAAACTGGCGAGCGGGGAATGAGTGCGGGCATCGTCGATGTCGCCGCCGCGAAGTCCGGCCGGACGGTCACCAACGACGACTTCGCGCCGATCGGTCTCACGGACGAGTGGATCCGGCGCCGCAGCGGCATCGCGTCCCGCTCCTGGCTGCCGGACGGGACACCGCTGGCGGAGGTCGCGGCGGAGGCGTGCGCGCCGATCGTGACCCGGCTGGACGACCCCGCCACGGTCGGCGCACTGGTCGTCGTCAGCACCTCGGTGCGGCAGCGTGTCCCGGGCATCGCCCAGAAGGTGGCCCGGCTCGCCGGCCTCGGCCCCGCTGTGCTGGCCCTCGACATGAACGCGGCCTGCTGCGGCTTCGTCTACGGACTGGTCGCCGGGCTCTCCCTCTGCGAGGCCGGGCAGTCGCGGTCGGTGCTGGTGTGCTCGGTGGAGGCCATGTCCCGGCTCGTGGACCGCACGGACCGGCAGACGGCGTGCATCTTCGCGGACGGCTCCGCGGCCGTCCTGCTCCAGGACCGCGCGGAGTTCGCGGGCTTCCGCCAGATCGCCGGCTGCGACGGCTCCCGGGAGGCGTTGATGCGGGAGACCGAGGCGGGCGGCATCCATCTGGACGGCATGCAGGTGTACGACCGGGCCGTGCGGCGGATGTCGGAGTCGGCGCAGTTCCTCTTCGACCGGGCGCCCGCACCGACGGTCCTGGTCGGCCACCAGGCGAACGGCCGCATCCTGGAGCAGGTCCGCGACTTCACCGCCCATCTCGGCGTGCCCTTCGTGAACCGGATCGAGCACTCCGGCAACACGTCGTCGGCCTCCATCCCCCTGGCGTTCGCCGAGGAGCTGGACGCCGGTTCCCTGCCCGCCGCGGGCCGGCTCGGTGCCGTGGCCTACGGCGCCGGTGAGGCGTGGGGCGGGGTCGCGGTGGACTACCGGGTGCCGGGCGGCACGGCTCACTGAGCGCGCGGGACACCCCGGAAACGTACTCGATCACAGGAGGTCGTCATCTACTCGCCCGATGCCTGGGTCCTGCGCTCCGGCGCGGTGACCGGCCCTCAGGAGGGCAGTCCCGGCAGCGCGCTGCAGCGCGATCTGTTCACCTTCGGCGCACTGGACGAGGGTGAGGCGCTGGTGGAGCCGATCCTCGGCTCCTGGGAGGCCAACGTCGACCACGCGCTGGCCCGGTCCCCGATCGACGTGTGCAGCAGCCGCGGTGAGGACACGGTGGTCGTCGGCAACATGGGCGTGGTCCGCGTGCTCGAGGTGAACGCGGGGAGCCGGGACGTCCGGGTCCGCGAGGGGGACCTGTGCATGCTGATGCCGTTCGGCAGGCTCGACCGCTTCGGCTACGCCGAACTCGCCTACGCCTACGACGCACCCCACACCATCGGCCTGCTGGCCAAACGGTCGAAGATGGACGTACGGGTGCTGCTGCCGATCCCCGGCGGCACGGCCTACTCGCTGCCCCAGTGGGCCACCTACGGACGGTACTTCACCGCCTGGGACAACTGGCACAAGGCGTACGGGTGCTGGCGGACGCAGGTGACCGACGACCCGGCGAACCATCTGGTGTTCGGATGGGGCGGGGGCGTGGCCTTCGCCGAGCTGATGCTGGCCAGGCGGGCCGGGTTCCGGGTGGCGATGACGGCGGGCTCGGACGAGCGGGTCGCCTTCCTGCGGGAGAACGGGATCACCCCGGTGGACCGCCGCCTGTTCCCCGACCTCTCCCTGCCCACCCGGGAGGAACGGACGGACCGGGAACGGCACGAGCGACGCCGGGCCTCGGTCAGGGAGTTCCTGCACCTGGTCGACGAGCTCAGCGACGGCCACGGGGTGGCGATCTTCGTGGACAACATCGGCCGGCCCCTCTACGACATCACCCTGACGGCGCTGGCCCGCGCGGGGGTCGTCACCACCTGCGGCTGGAAGGCGGGAATGCGCCTGACGCATCTGCGGGGGGCCGAGTCCATCAGCCGGCACATCCATGTGAACACCCATGTCTGGCAGCTGCAGGAGTCACCGGCCATCCGGGACTTCCAGGAGGCCGAGGGCTGGATGGCACCGAAGGGGTCGGAGGTCGTCTACGACTTCGACCGGGTGCCCGAACTGGCCGACGACTACGCGAACGGCAGGATCACCTCGTACTTCCCGATGTACCGCGTGAACCCGGTCTGACCGGCCGGAGAGGAGAAGGGTGCCATGACAGCGGAACTGCTCAAGCGGGTACGGGACTTCACCGCGAGGGAGCTGGCCGGGAAGGACGAGCACTTCGACGGTCTGCCGGAACAGCCCACCGTCGAGGCCGCCCGGCTGCACGGTCTGGGCCTCGCCAACTGGTGGGTGCCGCGGCAGTACGGCGGTCTGGGCCTCTCCCTGGAGGAGAGCGTCGACGTGGTGTCCGAACTCTCCTACGGCGACGCCGGATTCGCCTTCGGTGCCTTTCTGCCCGTCCTGGGCGGCATCATGCTCCAGCACTTCGGCGACGAGGCCCTGGCCCGTCCGGCGCTGGAGGCGCTGGTGGCCGGGGGCGGCCGGATCGCCGTTCTCGGCAGTGAGGAGGAGGCCGGCAGCGAGCTGGTCAGGATCGCCACCACCTTCCGCACGGAGGGCGACCGGCTGGTGCTCAGCGGCGACAAGTACTTCTCCACCAACACCGACTCGGCCGGGCTCCTGCTGGTGCTCGCCCGGTCGGCCGAGGACGCCGCGGACTTCGCCGTCGTCGCGGTACCGCGCGACACTCCCGGTGTCGAGATCGTCAAGCGCTGGGACCTGCTCGGCGTCCGGGGCGCCGGCACGTACCGCGTACGCCTCGAGGACTGCGCCGTCCCCGCCGCCAACCGGCTGGGCGGCAGCGGACTGCGCATCCTCGAGGCGGGTCTGAACGCGAGCCGCATCCTGATCGCGGCCTGCGCGGTGGGGATCGCCAGGCGCATCAGGGACCTGGCGATGGAGTACGCGGCAGGGAAGAGGCTCAGGGGCGCCCCGCTCACCGAGAACGCCGTCTTCGCCGGAAAGCTCGGGCAGACGGAGACGCTGATCGACGTCATGCGGAACCAGTGCCGGGCGGCCGCGGCCGAGTTCGACCACCTCCTGGCCGCGGCCGCGAGCGGCGGAACCGGTCTGCACCGGGTGGGCACGCTGCGCTCCGCACTGGCCGCCAAGCTCTTCTGCGGCCAGGCCGGCTGGGAGGTGGCATCGACCGGCTCCGAACTGTTCGGCGGTCTCGGCTACACCCGGGACCATCCGATCGGCAAGCTCGTCCGCGACATGCGCTACGTCGCCGTCGTCGAAGGCGGCGAGGACATCATGCGTGACCTGGTGTACGCACGCTATGTGGTCCCCGCCCGGAAGCGGCGGTGAGGAGGCCGGGCGGAGCGTCGCGCCGGCTCTTCACGCGGTGACGGCGCACGCCCTGCCCGGTGGTGCCACCACCCGGCAGGACCGGCGCCTCCGCCCCGTGGCCCCGGGCCGGAACCCCGGGCAGCGAGCGACGCCTCTTGTCACACCGCTCCGATGTCGCCACATGGCGCAAATGGCACCGCGTGGCGCCATGCGATGCCACTCCGGCGCACAAACTCACCGCCGCGACGCACGCGAGCACGAATGGCGCCACTCTGGCCGAGAGTGCGCCGCCATCCAGCGCGCCAAAGACACCGCCCCGGGGAGGCTGACTCCCATGTAGCGCCATTCGGGCTTGCAAGGGGCGCCATAGTGGTGCCATCATGACGGCATGGACCTCACCCCGTATGTCGACACCCTCCGCCGCGAACTCGCGGTGGCCGCCGAAGCAGGGGGGGAAGACGCCCGCGAGCTGGCCGAGCGGCTCACCGCTCCTCTGGAGTCGGCGACCCGTTTGACCATGCTCAATGTTCTCTCCGCAGCGATGGACGAGATCACTCGCGAGCTCGCCCCCGGCTCGGTCGACGTACGGCTGCGCGGGCTGGAGCCCGCCTTCGTGGTGACACCGCCGCCCGCCGACGACTCCATGGAACCGGCCAGGGCCGTCGAACCGCCCGTGACGCAGGTGCCGGCCGACGGCGAAGGAGGCGGCCCCGCCCGTATCAACCTGCGGCTGCCCGCGCACCTCAAAGCACGAGCCGAGGAGGCCGCGAGCCGTGAGGGACTCTCGGTCAACGCCTGGCTGGTCCGGGCCGTGTCGACCGCGGTCGAGGGCAACACCCGGGCACGCACGACGGAGAAGACACGCACGGTCGGACAGAGCTTCACCGGCTGGGTGCGCTAGCCGCACCCGCACCCGCACCACTCACGCCACGTCCCACCAGTGGGGACGACCCGACGACCCACGAGGACGGTACAGCCATGCCTTCTTTCGACACGCCAGGAGCGATCACGGTCACGGCGCACGTGTACTCCGGTTCCATCCGGTTCACCACGGGCGACCGCACCGACACCGTCGTCGCGGCGGAGCCCCGCGACCCGAAGCGCGACCAGGACGCACGGGCCGCCGAGCAGACCGAGGTCGCCTACGCCGGCGGTGCACTGACCATCAGGACCCCCAGGGCCAATCTCATCGGGCGCTCCGGCAACGTCGACGTGACGGTGGAACTGCCCACCGGCTCGCACGTCGACGTCTCCGGCGCCGGGACCCAGGTGCTCGGCGAGGGCCGGCTGGGCGAGGTCCGCCTGAAGACCGCGTCCGGCGATGTCCGCCTCGACACCACAGGGCCGCTCCAGCTCACCGTGTCGCACGGCTCGATCACCGTGGACCGCGTCGAGGGCATGGCCGAGATCACCACCAACTCCGGCAACCTGCGCGTCGGCGTCGTGGACGGTCCCGCCGTCCTCAAGAACTCGCACGGCAGCACCACCGTCGATGCCGTGACCGGCGAGCTGCGGGTGAACGGCGTCAACGGCGGCGTCGACATCGCGCGCGCCGAGGCGTCCGTCACCGGCACCACCACCAACGGCCACCTCCGCGTCGGCGATGTCGCCCGCGGCACCGTCCATCTGGAGACCGCCAACGGTCCCATCGAGGTCGGCATCCGCGAGGGCACCGCCGCCTGGCTCGACGTCACCTCCAAGCGCGGACAGGTACGCAACACGCTCGCCGCGTCCGACGCCCCGGAGCAGACCGAGGAGACCGTCAAGGTCCACGCCCGGTCCAACTGGGGCAACATCGATGTCCGCCGCGCCCGGGTCTGAGCACCATCTCCCGTCCGCCCGTCCCCACGTCCCTCAGCCTCCGAAAGGGAGAGCTCCATGCCTTCAGCTGTCATGCCCACATCCAGGAAGGGTGAGAGCACGCCGCGCCCTGCCGCCATCTCCGCCGTCGGGCTGCGCAAGTCGTTCGGCGACAAGACCGTCCTCGACGGCATCGACCTGCGCATCCCGACCGGGTCCGTGTTCGCGCTGCTCGGACCGAACGGCGCGGGCAAGACCACCGCGGTGAAGATCCTCTCCACCCTCATCACCGCGGACGCCGGTGAGCTGCGGGTCGGCGGCCACGACCTCGCCACCGACCCGCAGGCCGTGCGCGCCGCGATCGGGGTCACCGGGCAGTTCTCCGCCGTCGACGGGCTGATCACCGGCGAGGAGAACATGCTCCTCATGGCGGACCTGCAGCACCTCTCCAAGCAGGAGGGGCGGAAGGCCGCCGCCGAACTGCTGGAGCGCTTCGACCTCACCGAGGCCGCGAGGAAGCCGGTCTCCACCTACTCCGGCGGTATGAAGCGCCGCCTGGACCTCGCGATGACCCTGGTGGGCAACCCGCGGATCATCTTCCTCGACGAGCCCACCACCGGCCTCGACCCCCGCTCCCGCCACAGCATGTGGCAGATCATCCGCGAGCTGGTCTCCGACGGGGCCACCGTCTTCCTCACCACCCAGTACCTGGAGGAGGCCGACGAACTCGCCGACCGCATCGCCGTCCTCAACGACGGCAGGATCGCCGCCCAGGGGAGCGCCGAGGAGCTCAAGCGGCTGGTCCCCGGCGGGCACATCCGGCTCCGCTTCACCGACCCGGCGGCCTACCAGACCGCGGTCGCCGCGCTGCGCGAGGCCACCCGCGACGACGAGGCGCTGGCCCTGCGCATCCCCAGCGACGGCACCCAGCGCGAACTGCGCTCCGTCCTCGACTGGCTGGACTCGGCCGACATCGAGGCGGACGAGCTCGCCGTGCACACCCCCGACCTCGACGACGTCTTCTTCGCCCTGACCGGCGGCACCGACCAGCACCAGGAGACTGCCCGATGAGCGCCCTCACCCTCGTCGCCCGCGACTCGAGCACGATGCTGCGCCGCAACCTGCTGCACGCCCGGCGCTATCCGTCCCTCACTCTGAACCTGCTGCTCACGCCGGTCATGATGCTGCTGCTCTTCGTCTACATCTTCGGCGATGTGATGAGCGCGGGCATCGGTGGCGGCGGCGCGGACCGCTCCGAGTACATCGCCTACATCGTCCCCGGGATCCTGCTGATGACCATCGGCAGCACGGTCATCGGCGCCGCGGTGTCCGTCTCCACCGACATGGCCGAGGGCATCATCGCCCGCTTCCGCACGATGGCGATCCACCGCGGCTCGGTGCTCATCGGGCACGTGGTGGGCAGCGTGATGCAGGTGCTCGCCAGCCTGGTCATCGTCGGAGCCGTCGCCGTGGCCATCGGCTTCCGGTCCACGGACGCCACGGCTCTGGAGTGGCTGGCGGCGTTCGGACTGCTCGCGCTGTTCGCCCTGGCGCTCACCTGGATCGCGGTCGGCATGGGACTGGCCAGCCCGAACGCCGAGGCGGCCAGCAACATGGCCATGCCGTTGATCCTCCTTCCGCTCATCTCGAGCGCCTTCATCCCGGCCGAGACGATGCCGGGCTGGTTCCAGCCGATCGCCGAGTACCAGCCGTTCACCCCGGCCATCGAGACTCTGCGCGGCCTGCTCCTCGGCACCGAGATCGGCCACCAAGCCTGGCTCGCGATCGGCTGGAGCGTGGCCCTCTCCGCCCTCGGCTACTTCTGGTCGAGGTCGCTCTTCAACCGCGACCCGCGGTAGCCGCATCCGCGGGACGGCCACACGTCGTCGCAGGACGGCCTGCAGGGCGGCGTACGCCGGCGCGGTGCCGGCGCACGCCGCCCTGCAGGCGGTCTGTTCGCCGGCCCGGGCCCGGCCTGCGGCGTTCGGCGGGGGGCACTCGACCCGCACCGCTCCCGCCGCGTACCCTTCTCGCTTGTTGCTGGTCCGGGCAAGGGGCCCGGGTGTTGCGGTTGGGGGTTGTGGCCATGATTGCCGGTCGTGTGGTGCGGTTCGACGCTGTGCGGGGCTATGGGTTCATCGCGCCGGATCACGGCGGGGAGGACGTCTTCCTCCACGCCAACGATCTGCGGATTCCCGAGCACCAGGTGCGTCCCGGGCTCCCCGTCGAGTTCGAGGTCGAGGAGGGCGACCGGGGCCTGAAGGCCTCGGACGTGCGCCTGGGCCAGGGGGCCGTGGCGGCCCCGCCGTCCGGGACGGCGGCGCGGCAGCTGGACGGCGACGACTCGATGTGCGACGTGCTCACCTCGCACGAGTACCTCCACGAGGTGACGGAGATTCTGCTGTCCGCCTGTCCGACGCTGACCGGGGAACAGATCGTGCAGGTCCGCCGGGGTCTGCTGCAGTTCGGCAAGAACCACGGCTGGACCGACGGCTGACCGGCGGGCGGCGTGTAACGCCCCACTACGGTGCGATGTCGCACCATAGTGGGGCGCTATGAGTACGGAACCGATCGATCCGTCCCCGTCGGAGATTCCGCACAGCCGTCCGGTGCACGCGGCACCCGACCGGGTGCTGGTCACCATCGGGATGGCGGCCGTGGCCGCGGTGGTGCTGTGGGCCTGGCTCGGCGAGGAGTCCTTCGACAGCGTCTCCTCCACCAGCCTGACGTGGGTGCTGAACAACTTCGGCTGGCTCTTCGTGGTCGCCGCGGACGTGTTCCTGGTCCTCTGCCTGGTCATCGCGTTCAGCAGGTTCGGCCGGATCAGGCTGGGCAGGGACGACGCCGAGCCGGAGTTCGGGAACCTCGCCTGGATCGCCATGATGTTCAGCGCGGGCATGGGCATCGGTCTGATGTTCTACGGCGTCGGTGAGCCGCTCACGCACTTCCTGGCGCCGCCGCCGGCGAGCGGCGCACAGCCCGAGTCCGCCGCGGCGGCGCGTACGGCCATGGAGTACTCGTTCTTCCACTGGACGCTCACGCCCTGGGCGATCTACGGGATCGCGGGGCTCGCGCTGGCGTACGCCGGTTTCCGCAAGGGCCGCGGCAACCGGCTCAGCGCCGCGTTCGTCCCGCTGATCGGGGCCCGGCGGGCGGTGTCGTGGCAGGGCAGGGTGATCGATCTGCTGGCCGTCTTCGCAACCGTCTTCGGCACGGCGACCAGCCTCGGCCTGGGCGCGCTCCAGGTCGCCGAGGGACTCGACATCACGGCGGGCGTGGACGCCACCCGGACCTCCGAACTGGTCATCATCGGGGCACTGTCGGCGGCGTTCGTCGTCTCGGCCTTCTCCGGGCTGCACCGGGGCGTCAAATGGCTGTCGACGCTGAACATCGTGCTGGCGGCGGCGGTGATGGTGTTCGTGTTCCTGGTCGGCCCGACCGTCTACATCCTGGACACGATCCCCGCGTCCGTCGGCGGGTATCTGCAGAACCTGCTGCCGATGGCCACCCGGACCGGCGCCTTCTCCGACCATGCCTGGCTGGGCGCCTGGACCATCTTCTACTGGGCCTGGTGGCTGTCCTGGGCGCCGTTCGTGGGGACGTTCATCGCGCGTATCTCGCACGGCCGGAGCGTGCGGGAGTTCCTCATCGGCGTGCTGCTGGTGCCGAGCGGTGCGACCGTCATCTGGTTCTGTGTGATGGGCGGTACGGCGCTCCGGCTGCAGTCGACCGGGGAGGCCGACCTCGCGGGCGCCGTGGCCGACGGCGCCGAGGCGTCGCTGTTCGCCATGCTGGACGCACTGCCGATCGGTTCGGTCACGTCGTTCATCGCGATGGTGCTGGTCATGACCTACTTCGTGACGAGTGCCGACTCGGCGTCGCTGGTGATGGGTTCGCTGACCAGCCGGGGCGCGCTGCATCCGCCGACGCTGCTGGTCGTGGTGTGGGGCGTGCTGATGGCGTCGGTGGCGGCGGTGCTGCTGGTGGTGGGCGGCCTGGACTCGCTCCAGACGGCGACGATCCTGGTGGCGCTGCCCTTCGTGGTGGTGATGCTGCTCCTGTGCTGGTCCCTGGTGCGCGAGTTGCGGGAGGACCCGGGCGCCGGCCCCGCCCGGCACCATGCGCTGCACGGGCTCGCGGACGTCGTACGGACGATGGTCGGCGACGTGGTCACGGAGCAGGGACCGTCCCGTCACCACCGGCTGCGGCGGGCGGCGAAGGCGCGCCGGGAGTCCGACGACGACACCTGACGCGCCGCCGCCCCGCTCCGGGCCACCGCCGCCACGTTCTGCTCTTGGCGAAAGATGTGAATGGTGGTTCACTTCTTTCATGGCCTACCGCAAGACCCCTGCCGAGATCCGCCGGCTGGAAGCCGCCCGTGACCGCCTCGTCGACTGCGCCACCGCCGTGGTCGCCGAGGTGGGCTGGGCACAGGCGTCCGTGACCGCGGTCGCCGGTGCGGCCGGGATCGCGGCCGGCTCGGTCTACCAGCACTTCCCGTCCAAGGCGGCGCTCGCCGTCGAGGTGTTCCGGCGTGCCGCCGGGCGGGAGGTCGAGGTGCTCGGCGAGGTGCTGCGCGGCCCCGGCGATCCGGCCGGGCGGCTCGCCGCCGGAGTCCGGGTCTTCGCCCGACGCGCGCTGGAGAACCGCGGTCTGGCCTACGCGCTGCTCGCCGCCCCGGCGGAACCGGCGGTCGGGGCCGAACGCCTCGACCACCGCCTGCGCTACCGCGCCCTGTTCGCCGAGGTGGTCCGAGAGGGCATCGCGGACGGCACGCTGCCGCCCCAGGACGCTGAGGTCACCGCCGCGGCGCTCACCGGCGGGATCGGCGAGGTCCTCGTCGCTCCGCTCGGCACCGCCGACGACGACGGCGACAGCGGTGAACTGCTCGCCGAGCTCACCGCCATGGCACTGCGCTGCGCCGGGGCCGACCCGGCCGGCCCGCACCCGTGAACCGCCCTCGGGAAGCACCCGCGCACCCGTGAACCACCGGCGACCTTGGAGGAGATCCCGTGTCATCATCCGCAGTTCCGCGGAGCAACCCCACCGCGGTGACCCACGAGGTGACCAACCAGCCACCGCCGCTGACCGGCCACGACGTCGCCGACGACCCGGTGCTGATCGAGGGCGTGCGCCGGGAGGGCGCCGAGTGGTACCTCGACGACCTGCACCGGGTGGGCCGCCGGGCCGGCGACGAGGAGGTGCAGCGCTGGGCGGACGAGGCCAACCGCTTCGAGCCGGTGCTGCGCACCCATGACCGCTACGGCCGGCGGGTCGACGAGGTGGACTTCCATCCCTCGTACCACGCCTTGCTGGAGGTGGCGATCGGCGAGGGGCTGGCCGGGGCCGCCTGGGCGGACGAGCGGGCCGGCGCGCATGTGGCGCGCGCGGCCGGGTTCATGGTGTGGAGCACCGCCGAGGCGGGGCACGGCTGCCCGGTCTCCATGACCTACGCCGTGGTCCCGGCGCTGCGGCACTCCCCCGACCTGGCCAAGACCTACGAGCCGCTGCTGACCGGCCGGGTCTACGACCCCGGCCTGCGCACGCCCACGGACAAGCGCGGCCTGCTGGCCGGGATGGGCATGACGGAGAAGCAGGGCGGCACGGACGTACGGGCCAACACGACCACCGCGACCGAGCGGCCCGACGGGACCTGGCGGCTGCGCGGGCACAAGTGGTTCACCAGTGCGCCGATGAACGACCTGTTCCTGGTCCTCGCCCAGGCCCCCGGCGGGCTGTCGTGTTTCCTGGTGCCGCGGGTGCTGCCCGACGGCAGCCGCAACACCTTCCGTGTCCAGCGGCTCAAGGACAAGCTCGGGAACCGCTCGAACGCCAGCAGCGAGCCCGAGTTCGACGACACCGTGGCCTGGCTGGTCGGCGCGGAGGGCAAGGGGGTGCGCACCATCATCGACATGGTGACGATGACCCGCCTGGACTGCGTGCTCGGTTCGGCCGCCGGCACCCGTGCCGCCCTCGCCCAGGCCGCCCACCATGTGCGCCACCGCTCCGTTCTCGGCGCCAAGCTGATCGACCAGCCGCTGATGCGCAATGTGATCGCCGACCTGGGCGTCGAGTCGGAGGCCGCCACCACGCTCGCGCTGCGCCTCGCCGGAGCAGCCGACCGGGCGGTGCGGGGCGACGCCCGCGAGCGTGCCTTCCTGCGGCTGGCCACGGCCGTCGCCAAGTACTGGGTGTGCAAGCGCCAGCCCGCGGCGGTGGCCGAGGCCCTGGAGTGCCTCGGCGGCAACGGCTACGACGAGGCGTCCGGCATGCCGCGCCTGTACCGCGAGGCCCCGCTGAACGGCATCTGGGAGGGCTCGGGCAATGTCAACGCACTGGACATGCTGCGCGCGATGGCCCGGGAGCCGGAGTCCGTCGACGCCTTCGGCGCCGAGATCGAGGCCGCGGCCGGCGCCGACCGCCGGCTCGACCTGGCCTGGCGGGAACTGAGGGACGAGCTGGTGCTCACCGAGGACGCCCCGCTGCGAGCCCGCCGGGTCATCGAGCGTGCGGCGCTGGTGCTGCAGGGGTCCCTGCTGGTGCGGCACGCCCCGGCGCCGGTCGCGGACGCCTTCTGCGCATCCCGCCTGGCGGGCGACCGCGGCCTCGCCTTCGGCACCCTCGCCCCGGCGACCGGATTCGCGGCCCTGCTCGGCCGGCTGCCCTGCTGACACCCGGCCGGGAGAAGAGGAGAAGAGAGGGAGGGGAGGAAGGGGAGGGCCGCGGGTGCGGTCCCTCCCCGGACACGGAGCGCGTACGCGCCGCGGGTCACTCCGACGCGCTCTTCGCGGTCCCGCCGGTCCCGGCCTCGCTCCTCACCGGCTCGGCCTTCCCGGCGGCCCCGGTCTCCCCGACCGAGACCCCGGCAGGCCGTGCGGCGTCGCCGTCGCCCATGCCCGCCAGGTCCTCGACGTCGAAGGCGCGGGCGATCGGTACGTCCGTCGAGCTGTGCGCGACGATCGAGAAGGCGATGCACACCGCGATGAGCGTGAACGCCTGCTCCGCCTCCGGGATGCCGGAGTGCAGCACCAGCAGCCCGTAGACGACCGACGCGAATCCCTTGGGGCCGAACCAGGCCGCGACCAGTTTCTCCTTGCGTGACAGCCGGGTGCCGAGGAGGGACAGCAGCAGCGAGGCCGGGCGGATCAGGACGATCGCCAGGAGCACGGCCACATAGCCGCCCGGCGACAGGTCGCCGAACAGCTGCGGGGTCAGCAGTGCGCCGAAGACCAGCAGCGCCGCGAACTTCGCCAGCTCGGCCAGCGCCTCGCCGAGCGGCTCGAAGGAGGTCTTGGCCTCCGGGGAGACATGCACGATGACCGCGCCCGCCGAGAAGGCCGCCAGATAGGGGTTGGCGTGGGTGAGGTGGCAGGCGGCGTACAGGATGATCCCGGTGGCCAGCGGCAGCAGCGGCTGGAGCTTCGGCTCCGCACCCAGCAGCCGGAACCGGACCAGCCGGTTGACCAGCAGCGGCAGGATGCCGCCGAACGCCAGCCCGAGGAGCAGTTCCAGGGCGATCGTCGAGGGCGAGGCGTCCATGCCGGCGGCCGTCGGGCCGGCGGCGGCGATAAGGATCAGTACGACCGGAAGGGCGAGTCCGTCGTTGATCCCGCTCTCCACGTTGAGCAGCTGACGCAGCTTGGCGGGGACCTCCGCACGGCCCACGATCGCCGAGGCGAAGACCGGGTCGGTCGGTGCCAGCACCGCGCCGACCAGGAACGAGGTGGTCCAGTCGAGGCCCACCAGATAGTGGGTCACCAGGGCCATGAAGACGAACGCCAGCGGCATGCCGAGGCCCAGCGCGCGGGCCGGATTGCGCCAGTTGGCCCGCAGCTTGGGCAGCGAGACGTGCATGCCGTCGGTGAACAGCACCGCGAACAGCGCCAGATCGGCGGTCACCGCCACGATCTCGCTGTCCGGGGTCACATGGATCAGCCCCAGGAAACCGTCGCTGACCAGCGCGCCGCCCACCAGGAACAGCAAGGACGTCGACAGCACCGTACGCGCCGCGAGGCCCGACAGGAGCACCGCCACCAACAGCGCGACGCCGAAGACCACTACCAGAACCATGACGGAAGGCCCCCCGATCGGAAGAGTTCTGCCCTGCTCGCCGACCCGACTTCCCGGCACACCGCAGGGAACCTTACAGGCTCCTGACGCACCATTGACAGGGCCCTGATGCGTACCCGGAACGGCCGCACACTGCCGGGTTCCGGCAACCCACGGGCGACCCAGGGCGCCGGGTCAGGGTGAGCGCAGCCCCGAATGCAGCCCCGCCCGCCTCTCCCGCAGCAGCCGCAGCCCCGCGCGGACCGCCCTGGAGAACAGGACCAGCAGCGCCACCTGGAGCACACAGGCCGCGGCGCCGAACGTGCCCGCGGAGACGGCGCGCAGCACCGAGACGGCGAACGCCGCGCCGCCCTCGCCCGTACCCGCCGCGACCGGGTCCAGCGGAATCGCCGCCCGGACCCCTTCCGCGAGCAGCGCCGACACGGTCAGTACCACTGCCGCACGGACGAGGAGTCCCACCACGCCCGCCGGTGCCCGTCGCCCTCGCACTCGAACCTCCCACGGTCCCGACCCGGCGAACGCCCGCATCCTGCCAGAACACGCGTGAGCGTGGGGGCGACATCCTCCCCGGGTATGTCCCAGACTCGTAGGAAGACCTGCGGTCGATCCCGTTCGAGAGATGCGAGAGGTCGGGCCTGTGCATGACGTGCCGGTGTGGTTGTGGATGGTTTTCGGCATCACCGTGCTGGTGTCACTGGCGATCGACCTGCTCGCCCACCGACAGGCGCACGTCATCGGCTTCCGGGAGGCCGCCGCATGGAGCGCCGTGTGGGTCGGGCTGGCGGTCCTGTTCGGTGTGGTCGTCTTCTTCGTCGTCGGCACGACCGCCGGGGTGGAGTACACCACCGCCTGGCTGCTGGAGAAGAGCCTGTCCGTCGACAACCTCTTCGTCTTCGCCCTGATCTTCGGCTACTTCAGGGTGCCCCGCGCCTATCAGCACCGGGTGCTCTTCCTCGGGGTCCTCGGCGCCCTGGTCTTCCGCGGCATCTTCCTCACCGCCGGTGTGGCCGTGGTCAGCCGCTTCACCGCGGTGCTGTTCGTCTTCGCGGCCATCCTGCTGTGGAGCACGTACAAGATCCTGCGCGAGGAGGAGGACAGCTTCGACCCGGCCAAGAGCATCGCCGTGCGCATGCTCCGCAAGGTCGTCCCGGTGCGGGACGAGTACGCCGGGCACCACTTCTTCGTACGGGAGGCCGGCCGGCGCGTCGCCACGCCTCTGCTCGCCGTGGTCGCCGCCATCGAGGCCGCCGACCTCGTCTTCGCCGTCGACAGCGTGCCCGCGGTGCTGGCCGTCAGCAGCGACGCCTTCATCGTCTACACCAGCAACGCCTTCGCCATCCTGGGCCTGCGCGCCCTCTACTTCATGCTGGCCGGGCTGCTCGACCGCTTCCACTACCTCAGCTACGGGCTCGCCCTCATCCTGGCCTTCATCGCGGTCAAGCTGATTCTGCAGGCCTCCCACGAGACCATCAGCACCGCCGTACCGGAGATCCCCTCGCTGGTCAGCCTCGCCGTCATCGTCGTCGTGCTGACGGTGTCGATCGTGCTGAGCATGGTGCGGCCACCGGCACAGGGGGCGGACGGGACCGCGTCGGACGCCGCGGAGCCGCCGCCCGACGAGGATCCCGGTCAACATACTCCCAAAAACCGCTAAAGCAGTCTTAAAATGCCGACATGAGCAGCGAGAGACGACGTACGGCGGCCTCTCACTCCCCCGAGCAGGTCTGCCCCGTGTGCAGGCAGCCGGTCGAGGCCGTGGTGGAGCGGCACAAGAACATGGCGGTCTACGTCCCCGTGTGGGCCCCGGGCCCCTGCCGCAATCCCCGATGCGCGCGCCACGAACCCAAGATGGTGCCGGCCGACCCGGTCTCACCACCGACGGCCGACGGTGACGGCGGGACCGGCGGCCGGCCGGACTAGCCCGGGCCTGCCGTCCGCGGCGGGACCGGGTGGTCCGGCCGGACGGCCTGCTCAGACCGTCGAGGTCGCCGCCTCGGATGCCCCCTCGGACGGCGCGTCCGCCGCCGGGGCGTCCGCCGGCCCGTCCACCGGGGCGTCCGCCGGCCCGGTCGCCGTCTCCGTCGCCCCCTCCGGCCGCCGGGCGAACTGGGTGCGGTACAGCAGTGCGTACCGGCCGCCCGCGGCCAGCAGTTCGTCATGGGTGCCGCGTTCCACGATGCGGCCCGCCTCGACGACGAGGATCTGGTCCGCGGCCCGGACCGTGGAGAGCCGGTGGGCGATGACGACGGCGGTCCGGCCCTGGAGCGCCTCGGTGAGCGCCTCCTGGACTGCCGCCTCAGAGGCGTTGTCGAGGTGGGCGGTGGCCTCGTCCAGGATGACCACACGCTGACGGGCCAGCAGCAGCCGGGCGATGGTCATCCGCTGGCGCTCCCCGCCGGACAGCCGGTAGCCGCGCTCTCCGACCACCGTGTCCAGTCCGTCGGGCAGCGAGCGGACGAGGTCGTCGAGGCGGGCCCGGCCCAGGGCCTCCCACAGGTCGCCGTCGGTCGCACCGGGCCGGGCGAGCAGCAGGTTGGCGCGGACGGTGTCGTGGAAGAGGTGGCCGTCCTGGGTGACCATGCCGAGGGTCTCCCGCAGTGCACCGGCGCTCAGGTCGCGCACGTCGACGCCACCGATCCGCACCGCTCCCCCGTCGGTGTCGTACAGCCGCGGCAGCAGCTGGGCGATGGTCGACTTGCCAGCGCCGGAGGAGCCGACGAGCGCCACGGTCTGTCCGGGCTCGGCGCGGAAGGAGACTCCGTGCAGGACCTCGGCGCCGCCCCGGGTGTCCAGCGCGGCGACCTCCTCGAGGGAGGCGAGGGAGACCTTGTCGGCCGACGGGTAGCCGAAGCGGACGTCGTCGAACTCGACCGACACCGGACCGTCGGGGACCCGGCGCGCGTCCGGCCGCTCCTCGATCAGCGGCTGCAGGTCCAGTACCTCGAAGACACGCTCGAAGCTGACCAGCGCGCTCATCACCTCCACGCGCGCCCCGGCGAGCGCGGTGAGCGGCGCGTACATCCGGGTCAGCAGCAGCGCCAGCGCCACCACGGCGCCCGGCTCCAGACCGCCGCGCAGGGCGAGGAACCCGCCGAGGCCGTAGACCAGGGCCAGGGCGAGTGCGGAGACCAGGGTGAGCGCAGTGATGAACGCGGCCTGGGCGGTGGCGGTGCGGACGCCGATGTCCGCGACCCGCCGGGCGCGCACCGCGAACTCGGCCGACTCCTCCTCCGGGCGGCCGAACAGCTTGACCAGGGTGGCGCCGGGCGCGGAGAAGCGCTCGGTCATCCGGGTGCCCATGGCGGCGTTCAGGGCGGCGGCCTCGCGCTGCATCCGGGCCATCCGGCGGCCCATGCGGCGGGCGGGGACGACGAAGACCGGCAGCAGGGCGAGCGCGAGCAGGGTGATCTGCCAGGACAGGGTGAGCATGACGGCGAGCGTGAGCAGCAGCGTCACCAGGTTGCTGACCACGCCGGAGAGGGTGTTGCTGAACGCCCGCTGGGCGCCGATCACATCGTTGTTGAGACGGGAGACGAGCGCCCCCGTACGCGTACGTGTGAAGAACGCGACCGGCATGCGCTGCACATGATCGAACACAGCCGTGCGCAGATCGAGGATGAGCCCCTCCCCGAGCGCCGCCGAGAGCCGCCGGGCGACGATGCCGAGCGCCGCCTCCGCGACCGCGATCAGCGCGATCAGCAGGGCCAGCCGTACGACGGCGGCCTCGTCGCCGCCCGAGACGATCGCGTCCACGACGCGGCCGGCCAGCACGGGCGTGGCGACGGCGAGGAGCGCCGTCACCACCCCGAGCAGCACGAACACGGCGATACGGCGCCGGTGCGGGCGGGCGAAGGCGGCGATGCGGCGCAGCGTCGCGCGGGCGAGAGGGCGGCGGTCCTGCTCGGCGTGCAGCACGCTCTGCAGCTGGGTCCAGGCGGTGGTCTCCATACTCATGGCCGGAACGCTAGGACCTCAAGCGACCTTGAGGTCAACGAGCGTCCGCTGTCCGTCCGTAAGCCTCCGGACCGGCGTGCGCCATCCGCCGTTGGCGCGGCGCGGGCAGCCTCTGGCGATGTGACGGTCCGCCGGGTCCTTTGTCTGCTTCCGCTGCTGCTCGTCGCCGTGGTGGCGGCGCAGCACCGCTCCGTGCTGGCCGACGGCTTCCGTCATCTCGCCACCGCGCAGTGGCCGTGGCTGCTGGCGGCGGCCGGAGCGACCTGTCTGACCTGGGTCGCCGCCGCCTGCACCCGGCAGGGCGCGGTGGTCGAACGGCTGCCCGGGGTACGGCTGCTCGCCACCCAGTTCGCGGCCGGCGCCGCCAACCATCTACTGCCGACGGGTCTGGGGGCGAGCGCCGTCAATCTGCGGTTCATGACGGTGTGCGGGCTGCCGCTCGCCCGTTCCTCGGCGGCGCTCGCGCTGTACCTGCTGGCGGAGAGCGTCGCCCGGGTGGCCCTGCTGGGCGTGCTGCTGCTGGTCTTCCCTGACGCCCTGCGGCTCGGCGCGCTGCTGCCGGAGGGCGTGCTCGGGTCGGTACTGGTGATCGGGGCGGTGGTGCTGGTGGTGGCCGCGGGGGTGCTGGGCCTGGTCCGGCGGGTGCGCTCGGCCGTGGTCTCGTTCCTGCGCACGGCGCTCGGCGAGGCCCGCTCGGTGCACGCCCGTCCGGCGCGGGCGGTGGCCCTGTGGGGCGGCTCGCTGGCGTTTCCGGCCCTGCAGGCCACCGGGCTGGTCCTGGTGGGGCGGGCGCTGGGGCTCCAGGTACCGGCCGCGCATGTGGCGGTGGCGTATCTGGCGGCGACGGTGGCCGTGGCGCTGGTGCCGACTCCGGGCGGGATCGGCTCTGTGGAGGCGGCACTGGTCGTGGCGCTGGTGGCGGCGGGGGGTCCGGCGGCGGTCGCCACGGCGGTGGTGCTGGCGTACCGGATCGTCACCGTCTGGCTGCCGATGCTGCCCGGGGCGCTGACCCTTGGGGCGCTGGTCCGGCTGAAGGTCATCTGACCGCGGCCCGGAGCGGGCCGGTAAATTGCCGGGTCCCAGCCATGAGAGGGGCATCCGCATGCCGGTCCGCGTCGAACGCCGAGGTCCCGTCACCACCGTCGTCCTGTC
Organism: Streptomyces poriticola; assembly: GCF_036689765.1. Lineage (NCBI taxonomy): Bacteria > Bacillati > Actinomycetota > Actinomycetes > Kitasatosporales > Streptomycetaceae > Streptomyces > Streptomyces poriticola. The sequence goes on along the minus strand of NZ_JBAGKH010000030.1, from coordinate 46,281 downwards.
CCGCCCCGAGGTGCGCAACGCGGTCGACGCACCGACCGCCGCCGAGCTGGCCGCGGCGTTCCGCGCGTTCGACGCGGACGACGGGGCGCGGGTGGCGGTGCTGTGGGGCGAGGGCGGCACGTTCTGCGCGGGCGCCGATCTCAAGACACTGGCGGCGGGGCGGGGCAACCGAGTGGCGGAGGACGGGGACGGGCCGATGGGCCCGACCAGGCTGCGGCTGTCCAAGCCGGTCGTCGCGGCCGTCGCCGGGCACGCGGTGGCCGGGGGCCTGGAGCTGGCGCTCTGGTGCGATCTGCGGGTCGCCGAGGAGGACGCCGTCTTCGGGGTGTTCTGCCGCCGCTGGGGTGTACCGCTGATCGACGGCGGGACGGTGCGGCTGCCCCGGCTGATCGGCAGCAGCCGGGCCATGGACCTGGTCCTCACCGGCCGCCCGGTGCCGGCCCGGGAGGCCTACGACATCGGGCTCGCCAACCGGGTCGTGCCGACCGGCACCGCCCGCGCGGCCGCCGAGGAGCTGGCGGAGACCATCGCCCGGTTCCCGCAGGCCTGTCTGCGGGCCGACCGCGCGTCCGTGCTCGACCAGGAGGGCCGGGACGAGGAGACGGCGCTGCGCGGCGAGCTCCGGGGCGGCGCGGCGGTGCTGCCGGAGAGCCTCCGGGGCGCCACCCGCTTCGCCTCCGGCGCGGGCCGCCACGGCTCCTTCTCGGACGGGTGACCGACGCCGCGTCCGTGCGGGTCCGGTCCCCCGGCGGGTCCGGTCCTCCCCCGCCGCCGGACATCTTGCCGGCCCGGACGTCCCGAACGGCGCAACGGTCCGAGGACGGTACGGGCCCGGCCGGCCCGGACAGCGAGCAGCGCCGCCCGGCAGAGAACGAACACGCCTCCCGCCGGCAGCACACGCGCTCCGGCCCGGCCCCCGCGAGCCCCCTCGGGCTCGGGCCCTCGGCCGGCGCGCCGGGAGACCGCAGACGATCCGAACGCACCCCGACGACCACCACGGACCGGGTGCGCCACGGCGCAGGCACAGGCGCACCCCGGCCGACGCGGACGCGGGTCCGCGACCGGCGCGGGGACGGTCCCGCGGGCGGGTGTGGACGCGCCCCGCGGCCGGATCGCTTCGGCCCGCCGCCGGAGGCGGTACGGAGCACCCCCTCGGGTACGGCAGGATGAGCGAGCACGCCGCTCGAACTGTCCTGCGGACGCGGTGTGCTGGCACATTCCGGAGACGAGCAGGTGACGACGTGACGAGACTTCGCATCCGGCCGCCGGCGCGGCCCTTCGCCGCACCCGCACCCGGCGGAGGTGACCGATGGTGACCCGCGACCTCACCGTGGACGACCTGCTCCCCGCCGGTGTCGCGCTCGCCGCGGGCCTGCTGGCCGCCTTCCTGCTGCGGCTGCTGCTGCGCTGGCTGGCGGGACACGCCGGCCGCACCCGCTGGAGCGGCGACGACGTCATCGTGGACGCGCTGCGCACCGTGGTGCCGTGGGCTGCGGTCGCGGGCGGCGTGGCGGGGGCCGCTGCGGCGCTGCCGCTGACCCGGACCGTGCAGCACCACGTCAACCAGGTGCTGACGGTGCTGCTGATCTTCGTGGCGACGCTGTCGGCGGCCCGGGTGGTGGCCGGACTGGTCCGATCGGTGACCACCTCGCGCTCCGGGGTCGCCGGATCGGCCACGATCTTCGTCAACATCACCCGGATCCTGGTCCTGGCGATCGGCTTCCTGGTGATGCTGCAGACGCTCGGTGTCTCCATAGCACCGCTGCTCACCGCCCTCGGCGTCGGCGGTCTCGCGGTCGCCCTGGCCCTGCAGGACACGCTCGCCAACCTGTTCGCCGGCATTCACATCCTCGCCTCCAAGACCGTGCAGCCCGGCGACTACATCCAGCTCAGCAGCGGCGAGGAGGGCTATGTCGAGGACATCAACTGGCGGCAGACCACCGTCCGTGAACTGTCCAACAACCTCGTGGTGATCCCGAACGGCCAGCTCGCCAAGTCGAACATGACCAATTTCATGCGGCCCGAGCAGCGGCTGACCATCCTGGTTCAGGTCGGCGTCGCCTACGACAGCGACCTGGACCAGGTGGAGCGGGTGACGACCGAGGTGGTGGCCGAGGTCATGACCGAGATCTCCGGTGCCGTCCCGGAGCACGAGCCCGCGGTCCGCTTCCACACCTTCGGTGACTCCCGGATCGGCTTCACCGTGATCCTGGGCGTCGGGGAGTTCAGCGACCAGTACCGGATCAAGCACGAGTTCATCAAGCGCCTGCACCGCCGGTACCGCGCGGAGGGCATCCGGATCCCGGCGCCCGCCCGCACGGTGGCGCTCCAGCAGGCCGCGGTGGTCCTTCCCCAGCAGCGGAGCGGCACCGCGGCCGGTACCCCCGACGGCGGGTTCGTCCCGGAATCTTCCGGCGTACCCCTGTCGAGCTCTGATCGATCAGGAGATATCTTGATGTCGAGCAATGTTGCAGACGTGGAGCGGAGCACCCGGTGACTGACTCGACCATCATCTACACCCACACTGACGAGGCCCCGGCCCTGGCGACGTATTCCTTCCTGCCGGTGATCCGGGCGTACGCCTCGCAGGCCGGTGTCGCGGTGGAGACCCGCGACATCTCGCTGGCCGGGCGCATCATCGCGGTGTTCCCGGAGTACCTCACCGAGGAGCAGCGCATCCCGGACGCCCTGGCGGAGCTCGGAGAGCTGGCCAGGACCCCGGCCGCCAACATCATCAAGCTGCCGAACATCTCGGCGTCGATCCCGCAGCTCAAGGCCGCCGTCGCCGAGCTGCAGGGCCAGGGCTACGCACTGCCGGACTACCCGGACGACCCGAAGACCGACGAGGAGCGCGAGATCCGCGCCCGCTACGACAAGGTCAAGGGCTCCGCGGTCAACCCGGTGCTGCGCGAGGGCAACTCCGACCGGCGTGCCCCGGCCTCGGTGAAGAACTACGCCAAGAGCCACCCGCACCGCATGGGCGCCTGGACCGGCGAGTCGAGGACGAACGTGGCCACCATGGGCGTGGACGACTTCCGCTCCACCGAGAAGTCCGTGATCATCGCCGAGGACGGTGCGCTGCGCATCGAGCTCAAGGGCGACGACGGCTCCACCACCGTGCTGCACGAGTCGGTACCCGTGCAGCAGGGCGAGGTCGTGGACGCCTCCGTGATGCGGGTCGCCGCGCTGCGTGAGTTCCTCACCGCGCAGGTGGCCCGCGCCAAGCAGGAGGGTGTGCTGTTCTCCGTGCACCTGAAGGCCACGATGATGAAGGTCTCCGACCCGATCATCTTCGGTCATGTGGTGCGTGCGTTCTTCCCGAAGACCTTCGCGCGGTACGGCGAGCAGCTCGCCGCGGCCGGCCTCACCCCGAACGACGGTCTGGGCGGCATCTACAAGGGTCTGGAGTCGCTGCCGGAGGGTGCCGAGATCAAGGCCTCCTTCGACGCCGAGCTGGCCGAGGGCCCGGAGCTGGCCATGGTCGACTCCGACAAGGGCATCACCAACCTGCACGTGCCTTCCGACGTCATCATCGACGCCTCCATGCCGGCCATGATCCGCACCTCGGGCCACATGTGGGGGCCGGACGGGCAGGAGCACGACGCCCTCGCGGTCATCCCGGACTCCTCCTACGCGGGCGTCTACCAGGCCGTGATCGAGGACTGCCGGGCCAACGGCGCCTACGACCCGTCCACGATGGGCTCGGTGCCGAACGTGGGCCTGATGGCGCAGAAGGCCGAGGAGTACGGCAGCCACGACAAGACCTTCGAGATCCCGGTCACCGGCACCGTCCGCCTGGTCGACCAGGCCGGCAACGCCGTCATCGAGCAGACCGTGTCCGCCGGTGACATCTTCCGCGCCTGCCAGACCAAGGACGCCCCGATCAAGGACTGGGTGAAGCTGGCCGTCACCCGCGCCCGCGCCACCGGCGACCCGGCGGTGTTCTGGCTGGACGCCACCCGCGGCCACGACGCCAACCTGATCAAGAAGGTCGAGCAGTACCTGCCGGAGCACGACACCGAGGGTCTGGACATCAGGATCCTGTCCCCGATGCAGGCCACCGAGCTGTCGGTGGAGCGCATCCGCCGCGGCGAGAACACCATCTCGGTCACCGGCAACGTGCTGCGCGACTACCTGACCGACCTGTTCCCGATCCTGGAGCTGGGCACCAGCGCCAAGATGCTGTCGGTGGTGCCGCTGATGGCGGGCGGCGGCCTGTTCGAGACCGGCGCCGGCGGGTCCGCGCCGAAGCACGTGCAGCAGCTGGTCAAGGAGGACTACCTGCGCTGGGACTCCCTGGGTGAGTTCTTCGCGCTGGTGCCGTCCCTGGAGCAGTACGCCGAGGCCACCGGCAACGCCCGCGCCAGGGTGCTGGCCGACGCCCTCGACCGGGCCACGGCGACCTTCCTCAACGAGGACAAGTCCCCGACCCGCCGCGTCGGCGGCATCGACAACCGCGGCAGCCACTTCTACCTGTCCCTGTACTGGGCGCAGGAGCTCGCCAAGCAGACCGACGACGCGGAGCTGGCCAAGGCCTTCGCCTCGCTCGCCGAGGCGCTCGCCGCCAACGAGCAGCGCATCGTCGACGAGCTGATCGCCGTCCAGGGCAAGCCCGCCGAGATCGGCGGCTACTACCAGCCCGACCCGGCCAGGGCCGCCGCCGTGATGCGCCCGTCCGCCACCTGGAACGCGGCACTGGCGTCCCTCGGCTGAACCACGGGACCCGCACGGCACCCCGTCCCCGGCCCACCGGGGACGGGGTGCCGTCGTCACCACTCCCGGGTGGCGATCAGCTCCTCCACGTCCGCCTCCGGGAACCCGTAGGCCTCGGCGACGAACCGGAAGTCCTCGGCTATCGCCTCCCGGGCGACCGTCTCGATCTCGCTGCCGGCCGCCTCGAACGCGCTCTCCAGGTCGTTGAACTCCTCCGTCGCGGCGTGTGTCAGCGCGTACAGCGCGGTCAGGTCCGCGGGCCCGGTCGCCTCGATGCGCTCGCACAGCCGCAGCAGCACCGCCCGGCCCCGGTCCACGACGTCGTCGGGGAAGTACGCGTCCTCGTACAGCCCCCGCAGAAACCGGTGTGCGCCCACCCGTTGACTGCTGATCGGCATGCCGCCCCCTTCGCTGATCGATCCGGCACCTCGATCCTCCCGCACACCACTGACATCGCCCGCCCCGCCGCCGATCCCCACCCGGGAGCAGCCCATGACCGACGCGCCGCGTTCCTTCGAGTTGCTGCCCGGGGCCGCCGGCTCCCCGCTGATCCTGCATGTGCCGCACTCCGCGCGGACGATCCCGCCGGACGTCCGAGCCGGGATCGTGCTCGGTGACGCGGCGCTGGAGCGGGAACTCGACCACATCACCGACGCGCACACCGCCGAGCTGGCCGCAGCGGCGGCACGGCGGGCCCGGGTCACGCCCTGGCGGTTCGTCAACCGGCTGTCCCGGCTGGTGGTGGACCCGGAGCGGTTCCCGGACGAGCGGGAGGAGATGGCGGCCGTCGGCATGGGCGCGGTGTACACCCGGACCACGCACCGCGAGCGGCTGCGGCCCGCCGGCACCGACCCCGAGCCGCTGCTGGAGCGGTACTTCCGGCCGTACGCCGCGGCGATGACCCGGGCCGTGGCGGACCGGCTCGCCGCCACCGGACGGGCCGTGATCCTGGACGTGCACTCCTACCCCGGCGAGCCGCTGCCCTACGAGCTGCACGGCGACGGCCCCCGCCCGCCCGTCTGCCTGGGCACGGACCCCTTCCACACCCCGCCCGGGCTGCTCGCCGCGGCGCGGGAGGCGTTCGCGCGGTGCGGGGAGACGGGGCTCGACAGCCCGTTCGCGGGGACGTACGTGCCACTGGAGTTCTACGGCCGGCGTGCCGAGGTCGGCGCGCTGATGGTGGAGATCCGCCGGGACACCTACATGAGCGAGCCGGGCGGTCCGGCCGGCCCCGGGCTGGCGCGGGCGGCCGAGTCGCTGGCCGCGCTGGTCGACGCCGTGTCGCGCTGACCGGCGTCGCGCGCCGGGAACCGGGAGCGGGTGTCAGGCCCGCAGCCACTCGGTGACGACCAGCTCCCCGCCGGACCGCAACCGCAGCGCGAACGGCCCCGCCGGCGGTGCCTCGCCGGTGAACCGGCCCAGGTCGTCCGCGGTGAGCGAGCGCGCCGACTGCGGCCCGCTCAGCACCTCGATCCGGGCGGGGCGCGGTGGCAGCAGCTGCCCGATGAGGCCGTCGGCGGTGACCTCGACGTCGATGGTGACGTCCCCCGCCCGGAAGGTGAGCATCCGCGGCGGCGGCGCCTCACCGCGCACCGGGATGCCGTCGACCAGCGAGTCGAAGGTCAGCTCGGCGAGCCGGGCGTCCAGATCGTGCAGCGCGTAGGCGTCCACGGCGATCCGGCTCAGCTCCGCCGGGACCGGGTCGAGGATCGCGGCGGCCTGCCGCAGCTCCTCCTCCAGCAGATCGTCGGCCAGTACGTCGTCGGCCGGCGGCCCGTAGCCGAACGCGCCGTCGTCGTAGGTGTCGCTCATCGTGTCCCCCGTGCTTCCAGCCGGTCCCGCAGCCGGCGCAGACAGCGCTGGCGCATCGGCCCGATACTGCCCACCGCGATGCCCAGCGCCGCCGACACCTCCTGGTAGCTGGGCGGCGGCGAGGCCATCAGCACCCGCAGCAGCTGCCGGCACCGCTCGCCCAGCTCCTCGAACTCCTGCCACAGCCACCGGATGCGCTCGCTCTCGGCGGCGGCCTCCTCCGAGTCCAGCACCCGCTCCTCGGGCGTACGGTCCTCGCTGGCCCGGTCCAGCAGCTGCGGATCGTCCGTCGGTGTCCAGCGCCGGGACGCCTTCAGCACCTTCAGCGACTCGTGCCGCGCGGTGCTCGCCAGCCACGATCCGGCCTTGTCCGGTTCCCGGATCCGCCCCAGGTGCTGGGCGAACCGGAACCAGGCGGTCTGGTACACCTCGTGCGCGTCGGCGTCGGAGAGCCCGTGGGATCGCACCACGGACCAGATCAGCGGCCCCAGCCCCTCCACCAGTGCCTTCCACGCCGCCGCGTCACCGTCGGCGGCGGACTGGACGAGCGCCCCGACAGCAGCACGTTCCACGGTCCCACCCCTCGTGTACGAGTGGTCATCGTACGCCGTGGAGGGGGCCGTTCCGGCCGGTGTGCCGCTCATGCCCCGGCGGCGGGCGGGTCGACGGGGTCCGGCCGCCAGGTGGGTGGCAGCAGCGCGGGCACGTGCGCGCCGCGGACCTCGGCGTAGTCGGCCACCGCCGCGAGGAGCTGCCTGCGGGCGGCGCGCGGGTCGGTCTCCTTGTGCGCCGTCATATGTGCGGCGACGAGTCCGGCGGCCACCGGGGCGGCGAACGAGGTGCCGCTCCACTGGGCATGCCCGTCGAACATCACCTGGTCCGGCTTGCCCGCCGGGTCGCCCGGCTCACTGAGGACGCCGGTGTGCCGGGGGTGACTGCAGGTGCAGGCGTAGCCGAAGCCGAACCGGCAGTCGTCGTAGGAGGAGTGCTGGTAGACGTAGGGCACCGGGGTGCCGAAGCCGGTGAGGGCGCCGGTGAGCCGCTCGCCGGGCGCGTAGGCCCGCACCCAGGAGCCGTGGTTGCTGAAGCAGGCGCCGAACTCGCCGTCGCTGCGCAGCGCGCCGACCGAGAGCACGGCGTTCTCCCAGCCGGGCAGGGCGGCGTAGGCGGCGGGCCAGAAGGGGGTGGCACTGGCGTTGTTGCCGGCGGCGGCGACCAGCAGGGTGCCCTGGTCGCGCAGTTCCTCCATGAAGGCGTGGATACCGAGCAGGCCGTCGGTACGGCCGTTGGAAGTGCCTGCGGAGAGGCTGAGGACGGCCGGCCAGCCGTGGCCGTCGACCGCCTCGAAGAGCTTCTCACCGAACTCGGACTCCAGGATCGCCCCGCAGTCGTTGAGGGTGTTGCGCACGATGATGTCGGTGTTGGGTGCGACGGCGGCGAGGACCCCGGCGATGAAGGTGCCGTGGCCGACGTACTGCTGGAGTACGCCGTCGTCGTCGCACTCCCGGAGCTGCGCGTCGCCGGTGGTGTGGGCCAGCAGCGCACAGGACCGGTAGTCGTGCATGAGACCGGTGTCGACGACGAGGACGCCGACGGCGGTGTCCGCCTCGTACGGGGTGGTGTCCGGGGCCGGGTTGGGCGGGGTGGTGCGCGGCACGGGCACGGGCTCGTCGCCGGGGCAGGCGTTGACGGCGATGGACACCACGTGGTTGCGGCTGATCAGCCGGCGGCCGGCGCGTCCCTCGGTGGCCCGCAGCGAGCGCAGCGCGTTCGCCACCGCCGGGTCGCCGCGGCCGTCGCCCTCGCCCGGGTCACCGACCCGGATACGGGTGATGCCGGTGCGGTTGGTCTCGGGGCTCGCCCGGCGCACCTGGTCCGCGCCGAGCCCGGCGAACGTGGTGAAGTGCTCGCGCACGGTGTCCTCGACGAGGCGCGCCTCCTCGCCGTCGCGGGCGAGGACGACACCCTTCTCGTACAGGAACTCGGCGGAGTCGTCCGGTCCCATCGCCAGGGGGACGTCGGACATCGAGCGCTGGATCTGGTCGAACTGCTCGCGGAATCGCTGAGGTGCCATGGCGTGTCCTCCACTGCGGCGGCGGTCGTCAATCAGAGCCCGTGGGCGGCTGATTGATACAGACACCCACCTGTGGGACGTGGTTCCGCACCACTACCATCCGTGGGGTGACCGCCGGAGACGAATCGGTGCTCGACCTGCTGCCGATGGTGTTCGCCGCCCCGGGCGAGGCGCGGGCGCGGGCGGAACGGGTGCTCACCGGCTCTCCTGCGCCGGTGCACGCCTCCGTCGCCCATCAGGTGATCGGTATCTGGCAGCGGGACTTCGGCGACACGCGGCTGGCGCTGGCCCATCTGCGGCGCGCCCGGGACCTGGCGGCACGCGCGGACTCGGCCGACCGCGAGGCGGATGTGCTGGCCACGCTCGGCGTGGCGCTGGTGCACTCGGGGCGCACCCGGCAGGGCTTGGCCGCGTTCGAGCGGGGCGTGGCGCGCGGCACCGGGCACACCCGGGCGCGGGTGCTGTTCCGGCGAGGGTACGTGTGGTGGGTGCTGGGCCGGCACGCCGAGGCCCTGGAGGACGTACGGCGGGCCGTGCCGGTGCTGCGGCAGGCGGAGGACGTGATCTGGACGGCGCGGGCGCTGACGCTGCGGGCGACGGTGCATCTGGCACTGGGCGCGGTGGAGCGGGCGGAAGCCGACTTCACGGCCGCGGAGGCGCTGTGGGACACCACCGGCCAGGACCACGACAAGGCGGACGTGGTGGAGAGCCGGGGGCTGGCGGCGTTCCGGTCGGGGGACGTGCCGGCGGCGCTCCGGCTGCTCGACGAGGCCGAGGAGCGGTACGCGCAGCTGGGCACGCCCACGTTCATGCTGAGCATCCGGCGCTGCGAGGTGCTGATGGCGGCGGGGCTGGCGCCGGAGGCACTGGCCGAGGCGGACGCGGCGCTCGCCGTGCTGGACGGCATCGGCGGGCAGTCGACGCGCCGGGCGGAGCTGCTGCTGGTGGCCGCGCGGGCGGCCCGGCCGGCCGGCGACCCGCAGACCGCGATCGCCCGCGCGGCCGCCGCCGTACGGCTGTTCGCCGGGCAGCGGCGCACCTGGTACGAGACACATGCCCGGCTGGTGCTGATCGAGGCACGGGCGGCGGCCGGGCACGGCTCGGGGCGGCTGGTCGCGGACGCGGCGGCGGTGGCGCGGCGGCTGGCGGCGTTCGGCGCGCCGGCCGCGCCGGAGGCCTCGCTGCTCGCGGGCCGGATCGCGCTGGACCTGGGCCGGACGGCGGAGGCCGAGCGGCATCTGGCACTGGCCGCGCGCAGTCGGCACGGCGGGCCGCCGCTGGCCCGGATGACGGGCTGGGTGGCACAGGCGCTGCGGGCCCGGGCGGCGGGCTCGGCCCGGCGGCTGCTGGAGGCGTGCCGGCGCGGGCTGGACGTGCTCGACGACCACCGGATGACACTGGGCGCCCCGGAGCTGCGGGCGCGCGCCACGGAGCAGGGCACCGAGCTGGCGGCGATGGCGCAGCGGGCGAGTCTGGCCTCGGGCGGTCCGCGGCGGCTGCTGGTGTGGAGCGAGAGATGGCGGGCGACGGTGCTGTCCGCGCCGCCGACCCGGCCGCCGGCCGATCCGGCGCTGCTGCGCGGGATGACCGCGTTCCGGGAGATCGCCGACCGTGCGGAGCGGGCCCGGATGGACGGCCGGCCCGTCCCGGCGCTGGAACGCGAACAGCGCAGGCTGGAGCGGGAGATCCGCTCCCGGACCCGGCACATGCGGGGTGCGGCTCCCGGCGGCGGGGACCGGTTCGACGTAGGCCGACTGCTCGCGGCGCTCGGCGGCGACGTGCGGCTGGTGGAACTGGCCGTGCTGGACGGGCGGGTGCAGGTGCTGCTGTGCGGCCGGGGGCGGGTACGGCGGTTCGAGGCGGGGCTGCTGGCGGAGGCCGAGCGGGAGGCCGACCATGTCCAGGCCGGGCTGCGGCGGCTGGCGCATCCGGGGGCGGAGGCACGGTTGCCGCTGGTGGAGGCCGCAGGGCGGCGGCTGCAGGAGCTGCTGCTCGGACCGGCTGCGGCACAGCTGGGCTCCGGCCCGGTGGTGATCGTCCCGCCGGCCCGGCTGCACCGGGTGCCGTGGGCGCTGCTGCCCGCCCTGCGGGAGCGGGTGCTGAGCGTGTCGCCCTCGGCGAGCAGCTGGCTCCGCGCCCGGGAGACCGCCCCACCGCCCGGCGGACGCCATGTCCTGGTCCGTGGTCCGGGCCTGGCGGGCGGCGGCGCGGAGGTCCCGGAACTCGCCGGCCGCTACGGCCCTCACGCCACCCCGGGTCCGACGGCCACACGCGTGCGGGCGGACCCCGCCCGCACCGGGGCCCCCACCCACGAGCCCTCCGCCCCCGGTCCCGGAACCGCGGACCACCCCCGACCCGGGCCCCGAGGCCAAGCGGGCGACCACACCACGGACCAGACCGACCGCACCACGGGCAGAGCCGAGGAACCGCCCGGTCCCGGAACCGCGGGCCACACCCCACCCCGGCCCCGGAACCACGCCGACGACCGGCCTGCGGGCGGGACCGAGGACATCACCACAGGCAAGGCGGAGGACCGTACCAGGCCCCGGGCCGCACACCCCGCCGCACTCCACGACCGGAACCACGCCGACGACCGACCCGGGGACGAGGTCGAGGACCACACCACGACCGCGGTCAAGGTCCCTGCCGGGTACGGGGCTCGGGACCGGGCCCGAACCGTCACCGGCCTCCACGCCGGGGGCGGCATGGACGACCGCGCCGCCGACCGGGCCTGCGACCGCCCCCGGCGCGAGGGTGAGACCCGGACCGGGGACCGGACCCGAAACCGTGCCAGGGACCGGACCGGAAACCCGGACGAGGGCCGGACCGGAGACGGGAGGCCCGGTGGGCGGGCCGGGGGCCGGACGGGGCACGGTGGGCGGGCCGGGGGCGGGGGCGGGGCCGGGCCGGGGGCCGGCGGTGTGCCGGACGACGGCGGCGCCGACGGTGCCGGTGAGGGCGCGCGTGCGGCAGGCGCTGTGCGTCCCGTCATGCTGGAGGGTGACGAGGCGCGGGTCCCGCGGGTGCTGGCGGAGCTGGACGGGGCCGGCCTGGCGCATATCGCCGCGCACGGCACGTTCCGGGCCGACAGCCCGCTGTTCTCGTCGCTTCGGATGGCCGACGGGCCGCTGATCGTGCACGACTTCGAGCGGCTCGACCGCAGCCCGTACCGGATCATCCTGTCCTGCTGCGACACCGCCCGGTTCGCGACGGTGGGCGCGGACGAGCTGCTGGGCCTGGTCACCGCGCTGCTGCCGCTGGGTACGGCCGGGGTGGTGGCGTGCAGCGCGCCGGTCAACGACGCGGCGGTGGTGCCGCTGATGCTCGCCCTGCACAAGGGCCTGGACGCGGGCCTGTCGCTGGCGGAGGCACTGCGCGATGCGCGGGCGGCGCTGCCGGACGACGCCGTGCACCAGGCCACGGGGTGGGCGTTCGCCGCGTTCGGGGCCGCCTGACCCGGAGCGTCACGCCGAGCGCGCCTCCGGCGGCTCCACCAGCCAGGGCAGTGCGCCGCGGTCGCCGGCGCCCAGCCGGGCGTAGGCGCTGTAGAGGTGGTTGCCGACGGTCCGGACGGACAGGGTGAGCCGCTCGGCGATCTGCCGGTTGCTCAGCCCGGCCGCGGCGAGGGTGACGACCTGCCGCTGGCGGGCGGTGAGTTCACCGAGGACCAGACCGGACAGGGCGGGGGTGCGGGCGCCCTGGCAGTACGCGGCCAGGGCCATGGCACGGGTACGGGAGGTGCGGGCGGCGCTCGGGTCCCGGTGCACGCGGGCGGCCTGGGCGTGGGCCTCGGCCGCGAACAGCAGGAATCCGCGCCGCCGCAGCTCCTCGGCCGCCCGGTCCAGGCCCGGCCCGTCGCCGCGGGCGAGAGCGCCGGCGTGGTCGGCGAAGACACCGGTCAGCCGCCGGGCGGCCGTCCGGGGGAAACCGAGGCGTACCGCGTCGTAGGCGGAGCAGGCGTCGTGTGCGGGGCCGTCGGGGAGGGCGGACAGGGCCGCGTCGAGGTCGCCGCGCGCGGCGGCGGACCAGACAGCGGTCCGTCCTCCGCCGCCGCCGGGGCCGGCCGGCGGCTCCCCCGACTGGGCTGCGGCAAGGGCGAGTTCGGTCGAGCACTCCGGGTCGCCGGGCGCCTGCCGAAGGCCCTCGCGCGCCCATGCCGCCGCGGTGCGCAGCTCGCCGCGGAGCCGGGCGCAGCGGGCGCGTACGGCCGCGTACCCGGCCGGTACGGGTGCGCCCTCGTCGACGAGCCACTCCCCCACCGGGGCCGCCGTCTCCCGCAGGTCGGCCCGCTCGATGCGGCGGACCAGGGCGGCGCGCTCGGCGGTGAGCGCGGAGCCGCACCGGCCGGCGGTACCGGACAGCCGCCGGGCGCGCAGGCGGCCGGCGGCGGACCGCAGGACGGGGCCGTGCAGGGGGTGGGCGAGACGGGCGGCGTCGCCGGGGCCGTCGAGGTGGACCAGGCCCTCGCGCTCCAGCGTCTCCAGGTCCCCGAGGGTGCCGGCGTCGGCGTCGGCGAGGGGCAGCGGAAGGGGTTCGGCGAAGGCCAGGCGTTCCAGTGTCCCGCGCTCGCCGGTGCGGGGACGGTCGAGGACGTGGGCGGTGCGCTCGCGTACCGCCGGGGTCATGGGCACCGGGCCGCGCCACGTCCACCGGCCGGTGTCGGGGACCGTGGCGAGCAGTCCGCGTTCACGTACGGCTCCCGTCAGGTCGCGCAGCAGCCGCAGATCGCCGCCGCACAGGCGGTGCAGGCGGTCGGCGGTGAGCGGGTCGGGGGCGCGGCCGGTGCCGGCCGCGAGGAGTTCGGCGGTCTCGTCCCGGGGCAGCGGCTCCAGGGCGAGCCGGGGCAGCAGCTCGCCCGTCCACAGCCGGGCGACGGCGGCGGGCGCGGGCGCGCCGTCGGTCGCGACGACCAGCAGCCGGGTGCGGCCGTGCACGGCGAGCTGGTGGACCAGGGCGGCGGAGTCGGCGTCGAGCAGATGGGCGTCGTCGACGAGCAGCAGCCGCACCGCGGACAGCAGTCGCACCGCACGGTGCAGCGTGACCCGTTCGGGCAGCAGATGCGCGAAGGCGGCGAAGGGGATGTGCCGGGTCGCGGGCGTGCCGGTGGCCAGGGCGTGGTCGGTGCCGCGGACGGCCTCGGTGACCAGCCGGGTCTTGCCATGACCCGGCTGACCGGTCACCACCAGCCCCGGCCGCCCCGCGGCCACGGCGCGGCGCACCAGCTCCAGTTCGTCCCGGCGTGCGGTGAACGGCCAGGGCAGCAGCCGCAGTGTCGTGGTGTCCCGGTCGGTGTCCGCCACATCGAAAGTCGTCACGACAACAGGAGTCGGCGTACTCACCCGTGATACAGGCGACTTGAGTAGACCCCGACTCAGGCGCCCGGCCCGGCGTGCACGGCACTCTGGTCCCGACGTCGCTGATGACGGCGGGGGGCCGCGCCGCGCCCGGGCGCGAGAGGGCCACAGTCCGGCGCCGGGGAAGGGCCGGGAGCGCCGCCTTCGGGGGAGGGCGGCGCTCCCGGCCGCATCGCCCGTCCGCGGTACGGGGGTCGGCGGACGGGCGGACCCGCACTCCGCCGCGCGGTGTCGGGCACGCGACGAAGTGTCCTGCGGGTGTCCCTGAAACGCCACACTCTGTCGGCCTTCCCGACACGGTCCCGCTGGCTAGGGTCGCGGCATGGACCACAGCTTCGCTCTTCACATCCCCGACGCCGAGCTCGAACCGGAACCCCTGGACCCCGGTCAGATCGTGTCCGGAACCCCGGAGGTGACCGGCAGGGTCGTCTGGGAGTCGGCGGACGGCCGCCAGGTGCGCGGCATCTGGCAGATCACCCCGGGCGTGGTCACCGACACCGAGGCGGACGAGCTGTTCGTGGTGATCAGCGGGTCGGCGACCATCGAGGTGGCGGACGGTCCGACGCTGGCTGTGGGGCCCGGCGACATGGCCGTGCTGCGCGCCGGCGACCGTACGACGTGGACGGTGCACGAGACGCTGCGCAAGGCCTACGCGATCAACCTCGGCTGACCGGAGTCGCCGTGGTGCCCCGGACCTCCAGGGTGGGTGCGGTCAGGTGGCGGCTCCCCTCGCCCGCGGGCTGCCCGAAGCGGTCGAGCAGACAGCGCGCCGCGCGTCGGCCGACCTCGTGGCCGGCGTTGTCGACCGTGGTCAGCCGTACGTGGCGGAGCCGGGAGATGCCGGTGTTGTCGTACCCGGCCACGGAGAGGTCGTGCGGTACGCGCAGGCCCAGCTCCCCGGCCGCCGACAGGGCGCCGACGCCCGCGATGTCGTTCACGGCGAACACGGCGGTGGGCGGCTCGGGGCGGCTGAGCAGCCGGACGGCGGCGCGGTAGCCGCCGTCCTCGGTCATGTCGCAGGGTTCCACCTGCGCCTGTCCGGCGAGTCCGTGGGCGCCCATCGCCGCCGCGAAGCTGTGTCGGCGCAGCGCGCCGACCTCGCCGTAGCCCGCGAGGTGCGCGATACGGCGGTGGCCGAGGCCGATGAGGTGCTCGGTGACCAGTCTTGCGCCTTCGGCGTCGTCCCCGGCGACGACGTCCACGCCGGGCGGCACCGGCTCGCGGGCGCCCGCGACGACGACGGGCATCCGGGCGGCGACCGGGCCCAGGGCGGCCGGGTCGGGCAGTGTGCCGACCACGACCAGGCCGTCGACGCCGAGGTCGCCCAGCGGGCCGGCCGGGTCCTGCCCGGTGCGCCGGTTGAGGCGGGCGTCGGCGAGCAGCATGTAGAGACCGGCCGCGTGCAGCAGCGAGTTCAGGCCGTCGAGCAGATCGACGAACCACGGGTTGCGCAGGTCGTTCAGCAGTACGCCGACGGTGCGGGTGCGCTGCTCGCTGAGGCTGCGGGCGGCCGCGTTGGGACGGTAGCCCAGCTCCCGCACGGCGCGCAGCACGGCCTGCCGCTTCTCGGGGCGCACCTGTGCGGAGCCCCGCAGCACGAGCGACACCAGCGACTTGGAGACACCGGCGCGCTCGGCCACGTCGCGGATGGTCGGATGCTTCATGATATGGACCGTTCCACGAGCACGGGTTCGCTGTCAAAGCCTTGACAGCACTGGTTGACCGTGCCCAGGTTAGAGCCGACGAACATATGGACCGGTCCAATTCAGTCGTCTAGGAGTTCTCATGGTGGATGCGGTGGAGGCGCTCGGTGTCGCCGTCGTCGGGTTCGGCTGGATGGGCCGGGTGCACGCCCGGGCGTACGCCCGGGTCCGGCATCACTATCCGCAGCTACCGCTGCGTCCGGAGCTGGTGGCGGTCGCCGAGGAGGTGCCGGGGCGGGCGGAGGAGGCCGCCGCGCAGTTCGGTTTCGCCTCGGCGACCCGGGACTGGCGCGAGGTGGCCGCCGACCCGCGGGTGCGGGCGGTCAGCGTCACGGCTCCGAACTTCCTGCACCGCGAGATCGGCGTGGCGATGGCCGGGGCGGGCAAGCATCTGTGGATCGAGAAGCCGGTGGGTCTCACCGCGGCGGACGCCCGTGCGGTGGCGGACGCCGCCGCGGCGGCCGGCGTCCAGGGCACGGTCGGCTTCAACTACCGCAACGCGCCCGCCGTGGAGGCGGCCCGCGACCTGATCGCCACCGGCGGCATCGGCACCGTCACCCATGTGCGGATCCGGCTGTTCAGCGACTACGCGGCCCACCCGGAGTCCGCGCTCACCTGGCGGTACGAGCGGGAGCGGGGCGGCAGCGGGGTGCTGGGCGACCTGGCCTCGCACGGCGCGGACCTGGCCCGGTTCCTGCTGGGCGACATCGCCTCGCTCACCGCGGACACGGCGGTCTTCGTCCCGCAGCGGGCCCGCCCGGTCGCGGTGACCGCCGGGCACGCCCGGGCCGCGGGCGGTGAGCCGGGCCCGGTGGAGAACGAGGACTACGTCGGCTGTCTGCTGCGTTTCGCCTCCGGGGCGCGCGGTGTGCTGGAGGCCTGCCGGGTGTCGGTCGGCGAGCAGAACACCTACGGCTTCGAGGTGCACGGCACCCGGGGAGCGGTGTTCTGGGACTTCCGGCGCATGAACGAGCTGGGGATCAGCCGCGGTACGGCGTACCAGGACCAGCCGGTGAGCACGGTGTACGCCGGCCCGGGCCACGGCGAGTTCGCGGCCTTCCAGCCGGGGGCGGCCAACGCCATGGGCTACGACGATCTGAAGGTGATCGAGGCCTGCCGCTTCCTGCGCTCGATCGCCGAGGGCGTGCCGCACGGCGCCACCCTGCGGGACGCCGTGCACAGCGCCGCCGTACTGGACGCGATGGCGCGGTCGGCGCGGAGCGGCGCCTGGTCGGACGTGGACGCGGGGCCGTGACGGCGGGCGGTCAGGCCGCCCGGCGGGCCCGCAGGCCGAGCGCGGCCTTGACCGGGGCCATGGCGAGCCAGAGCCACATGGCGGCGGAGCCGGCGGCCAGGGCGAGCGGGATGCTGAGGAGGAACACCGTCACCGTCACCGCGAGATCGAGCGCGAAGAACCCGAAGCCCTCCGGGGGCTCGGTCTCGCCGCGCAGCCAGGGGCGCCGGGCCAGCAGGAGCAGCAGCGCGAGGTGGGCGGCGCCCAGGGCGGCGACCGACCCCGCGTAGATGGCGACCGACGCCGGCTCCCCGCCGTACTCGGAGATCAGTTTCGTGGGGAAGGGCACCAGGGCGGCGCATCCCAGGCCCAGGATCGACAGCGTGATGACCTGTCCGTCGACCTGCCGGACGAATCCGAAGATCCGGCGGTGCTCCCGCCAGAAGACGCCCAGCACCAGCACGCTGAGTGCGTAGGCCCCGAGGTTCGGCAGCAGTTCGCGCAGTTCGTCGTGGTACTGCGCGGAGTCGAGGTCCCGCGGCACGGAGAAGTCCAGGACGAGCAGGGTGATGGCGATGGCGAACACGCCGTCCGCCAGGGCCACCAGCCGCTCCGGCCCCCCGTCCGGGATGGATTTCCACATGGGCACGACGGTAGGGAGCCGCGGTGCGCGGTGCTCAGTGGCACGCCCGCGCCACGCCGAGCGCGCCGGGGAGCGTCACACGGCCGTGGCCGGCGGCGGCATGTTGTACGGCGTGACCACCTGGATCGCGGAGGCCGGTACCGGGCCCGTGGGCGGCAGCGCGCCGTGGGCGCGCATGACGGCGTGGCAGGCCTCGCGCAGGTCCTGCCGCAGGTCGTGGTGGAGCACCGCGGACAGGCGGTGCTCACGCAGCAGCCGGGTGTTGTCGTGGTCCAGGTCGTGGGCGACGAAGACGGCGCACCGGCGGCCCAGGTCGGCGAAGGCGCGCAGGGTGGCGTTGTTGCCGCCGCCGATCGAGTAGACCGCCCGGATGTCCGGGTCGCGTTCCAGGGCGGAGCGGACCAGGTCGTACTGGGTGGCGTCGAGCCCCTCGCCCTCGGCGATCTCGACGAGCGCGCGGTCCGGGTGGCGGGCCCGCATGACGCTGCGGAAGCCCATCTCGCGCTCCTCCTCGTTGCGGAAGAACCCGCTGCTGAGGCTGATCAGGACGTTGCCGGGCCGGTCGCCGAGCCACTGGCCCATGAGATAGGCGGCCGTCGCGCCCGCCGCACGGTCGTCGATCCCGACGCGGGCGAGCCGGGCGCTGCCGGGCAGGTCGGTCACCAGGGTCACCACCGGGATGCCCGCCGCCGCCAGGCGGCCCACGGCGGCGGTCGTCCCGGGGACGTCCGGAGCCTTGAGGATCACGCCCTGGGAGCCGCGCCGGACGATGCCGTCCAGGACGCGGACCAGCTCCCCGACGGGTCCGGTCTGGCGGAAGTGGAAGCGGGAGCGGACGACCGCCGGTTGCAGGGAGGGCAGTTCGGCCTCCAGGGCCGCGCGTACCGCGGTGGTGAACCGCTCCGGTGCCTGCACCACGATGTCCACCATGAAGGTGCGGCCGGTCAGCCGGACCTGGGTGCGTTGCCGGTCCAGATCGGCGATGGCCCGGTGCACCTCCTGCGCGGTACTCTCCCGGACCCCGCCCCGGCCGTTGAGGACCCGGTCCACGGTGGCCTCGCTCAGGCCCGACTGCCGTGCGATCTCCCGGATCGGGAACGGGTGGCCCACGCGGCGGCTCCTTGAGGGGTTTTTGATGGACTGCTGCTGGTTGTCCGAGGGGTTTGTACTGACAAGAATGACACCGGCCGTGTCGGTCGCCCGGCCGGGCCCGGTCACCGGTCACCCCGGCCACGGGCCCGGGCGCGGGCGCCACGGACCGCTGTGGAAGGCGCGGAGAGCCCCGCAGCACCTCGGCGGTGATCAACTGGGACCGGTACCCGCCCGGCGGACCGCACCGACGACGCCCCGTCCGGCAGCGGACGGCACCCCGGACACACAAGGAGCAGCGATCCACATGCGTATCGGAATCCTCGGCCTCGGCCGCATCGGCGCCTTCCATGCCGAGACCCTCTCCGGACTCGACGCCGTCGGCTCGCTGATCGTCGCCGACCCGGTCGCGGACGCCGCCAAGGCCGCCGCCGAGCGGTTCGGCGCCGACGTGGCGGACACCCCAGAGGCCGTGCTGGCCGCCGGGGTGGACGGGGTGGTGGTGGCCGCCGCGACCGACGCCCATCCGGCGCTGATCCGCGCCGCCGTCGAGGCCGGCGTCCCCGTCTTCTGCGAGAAGCCGGTGGCCCGGACCATGGCGGAGGGCGTCGAGGTGCTCAAGCTGGTCGCGGGCCGGGAGGTGCCGGTGCAGATCGGCTTCAACCGCCGCTTCGACGCCGGGTTCGCCGCGGCCCGGGACGCCGTCCGCGCGGGGGAGCTCGGCACGCTGCACACCGTACGGTCGACCACGCTGGACCCGGCGCCGCCGCCGGCCTCCTACATCGCCGCGTCCGGCGGCATCTTCCGGGACTGCGCGGTGCACGACTTCGACGCCATCCGCTGGGTGACGGGCCGTGAGGTGAGCGAGGTGTACGCCGTCGGCGGCAACCGCGGCGCCGACTACATCCGGGCGGCGGGCGACGCCGACACCACCGGCGCGGTCCTCACCCTGGACGACGGCACCATCGCCGTGGTCTCCAACAGCCGGCACAACGCGCGCGGGCACGATGTCCGGATGGAGCTGCACGGGTCCGCGGACTCCGTCGCCGTCGGCCTGGAGGACCGGCTGCCGCTGCGCTCGGTGGAGCCCGGGACGGGCTTTCCGGCCGGGATCCCGCACGACTTCTTCATGGACCGCTTCGCGGCCGCCTACCGCACGGAGCTCACGGCGTTCACCGAGGTGGTGGCCGGTACCCGGCCCTCGCCGTGCACGGTGGAGGATGCGCTGGAGGCGGGCTGGACCGCCGAGGCCTGCACGCTGTCGCTGCGCGAGCACCGGCCCGTGCGGGTGGCGGAGGTGCGGCTGCCGTGAGCGGGCGGGGCGGGCCGGCGGGCCGTACGGTCAGCCCGTCGGCTCGCTGATGTTCACCATCCAGGAGACTCCGAACCGGTCCGTGCACATGCCGAAGACATCGCCCCACATCTGCTTCTCCAGCGGCACGGCGACGGTCGCGCCGACGGACAGCTTGTCCCAGTAGCCGCGCAGCTCGGCCTCGTCGTCGCCGTTGAGACACACCGAGTAGGTGTTCCCCGGGGTGTGCTGCATGCCGGGCGGGGTGTCGGCGCCCATCAGGGTGAAGCCGCCGGGGGTCTCCAGCGAGCCGTGCATGATCTTGTCGGCTTCCGGACTGCCGGGCTCGCTGAACTCGCCGAAGGTGTTCAGCGACAGGGTGCCGCCGAACACCTGCTCGTAGAACTGCATCGCCTGCCGGGCGTCGCCGTCGAAGCTGAGGTAGGGGTTGAGACGCGAGGTCATGGTGCCTCCCGGAACGGGACGAAGTGCCAGTGCTGTGCACGCTAGCGCGCTGCACCGGCCTCGGCCCGCCGAGCGGCGCACCGGCGGGACCCCGCCCGTCGGGGCCGCCCGGCTCCCCCCGGCCCCGGGCACGGCCGGCCTCAGGCGCCGCAGGAGCGGAGGAACCTGCGGGTGCGGGCCGCGATGGGCAGCGGCCGGTCCGGTTCGCAGGGGTACATGTCCTGCTCGACGATGGCGAACAGTTCCACGCCGAGCCGCTGCGCGGCGGCCAGCACCGGTTCCAGCTCCGGCACACCGCCCGGCGGTTCGCACATCACACCCCGCGCCACGGCGGGCCCGAACGGCACGCCGTTCGCGGTGACCTCGGCGAGGATCTCCGGGTCGACCTGCTTGAGGTGGAGGTAGCCGATGCGCTCGCCGTAGGTCTCGATCAGCTTGACGCTGTCTCCGCCGCAGTAGGCGTAGTGGCCGGTGTCCAGGCAGAGGTTGACCAGCTCGGAGTCGGTGGAGTCGAGGAACCGCTCGACATGCTCCTCGGTGTCGATGTGGGTGTCGGCGTGCGGGTGGACGACGACGTCCAGTCCGTAGGTCTCGCCGACCTCGTGGCCGAGCCGTTCCATGCCCTTGGTCAGATGGGCCCACTGCTCGCGGGTGAGCTCGCTGGGTTCCAGGATTCTGGCGGTCCTGTCGTCCCGCCAGAAGGAGGGGATGACGACGAGGTGCCGCGCGCCCGTGGCCCGGGCGAGCGCAGCGACCCGGCGGACCTGCTCCCAGGTGCCGTCCCACTCGGCCGGGCCGCGGTGCAGGCCGCAGAAGACGGTGCCGGCGGAGACCTTCAGTCCGCGCCGGGCCACCTCGTCGGTGAGCCGGGCGGGGTCGGTGGGGAGATAGCCGTAGGGGCCCAGTTCGATCCAGGAGTAGCCGGCCTCGGCGACCTCGTCCAGGAAACGCTGCCAGGGCACCTGCTGCGGGTCGTCGGGGAACCAGACGCCCCAGGAGTCGGGGGCCGAACCGACCCGGATGCGGTCGAGTACGGGGGGCATGTCAGGACTTCCCTTCGGTCGGGTCCGGGCTGGTCGGCCGGGCCGGGCCCGGGACGCCGGGTGCGGCCGGGGCGGAGGCCGCGGCCGGGTCCCGGGGCGGCTGCTCCGCCTCCGGAAGCTGCTCCACGTCGACCCCGCCGACCTGCGCCAGCTCGTGCTTGAGGGCGGCCAGCTCGGCGCCGCCGGCCATGTGGTTGGTCAGCTCCTCCAGGGTGATCCCGGCGCGGGCTGCGGACAGTTCCAGGGTCCCGAGCCGCAGCACGCTGAAGTGGTCGCCGACCATGAAGGCGTGGTGGGGGTTGTGGGTGATGAAGATGACGCCGAGGCCGCGGTCGCGGGCGGCGGCGATGTACTTCAGCACCACGCCGGACTGCTTGACCCCGAGGGCGGCGGTGGGCTCGTCGAGGATCAGCACGCGCGCGCCGAAGTGGACGGCGCGGGCGATGGCCACGCACTGTCGCTGGCCGCCGGAGAGGGTGCCGATGGGCTGCTCCAGGTCGTCCAGGACGATGCCCATGCGGCGCAGTTCCTCGTCGGCGGTCCGCTTCATCCGGGGGATGTCGAGGCGGCGCAGCGGCCAGGGCCCCCGGGTCAGCTCGGAGCCGAGGAAGAAGTTCCGCCAGACGGGCATCAGCGGGACGGTGGCCAGGTCCTGGTAGACGGCGGCGATGCCGCGGTCCAGGGCCTCGCGGGGGGTGGCGAAGCGCACCGGTGCGCCGTCGACGAGGAACCGGCCCTCGGTGTGCTGGTGCAGCCCGGAGATGATCTTGATGAGGGTGGACTTGCCGGCGCCGTTGTCGCCGAGGACACAGGTCACCCGGCCGGGGTGGACGGCGAGGTCGACACCGTGCAGGGCGCGGATGTTGCCGTAGGACTTTCCGGCGCCGCGCAGTTCGACGATCGGGCGGTCCGCGTCGGACGGCGGTTCCCGACGGACGGCCCCGTCGGCTCCGTCGGCGCCGGTGATGCCGGTGGTCTTGCTGGTCATTTCCGATCACCTCCGGGTCGCCGCGCGGCGGACCCACAGATTGATGAGCACCGCTCCGAGCAGCATCACGCCGAGGAAGGCCTTGAACCAGTCGGGGTTCCATCCGGCGAAGACGATGCCCTGGTTGACCATGCCGAACATGAACGCGCCGAAGACGGGGCCGATCGCGGAGCCGTAGCCGCCGGTCAGCAGACAGCCGCCGATCACGGCCGCGGCGATGTAGATCAGCTCCTGGCCGACGCCCTCGCCGGACTGCACGGTGTTGAAGGAGAACAGCTGGTGCATGCCGACGAACCAGGCGCCGAGCCCGACCAGCATGAACAGGGTGACCTTGGTGAAGGTGACCGGCACGCCGACGGCCCGGGCGCTCTGCCTGTTGCCGCCGACCGCGAAGACCCAGTTGCCGTACCTGGTGCGCAGCAGCACCCAGGTGGCCAGCGCGGCGAAGACCAGCCACCACACGATCGTGATCTTCACTTGGACGCCGCCGACCTCGAAGGAGGACGCGAAGACCGCCCGGGCCTGGTCGAAGCCGTCCATGTCGCTGATGTCGTCGGTGGCGACGTTGCCGGTGACCAGTTTGGTGACGGCGAGATTGACCCCTTGCAGGATCAGGAACATGCCGAGCGTGACCAGGAAGCTGGGCAGTCCCGTCCGCACCAGCATCCAGCCGTTGAACGCCCCGACGCCGAGGGAGACCGCGAGTGCGACGATCACGCCCGCCCAGACGTTCAGGGTCAGCTGGTAGCTGAGCATGCTGGCGGTGAGCGCCGAGGTGATCACGGCGACCCCGGCCGAGAGGTCGAACTCGCCGCCGATCATCAGCAGGGCCACGGGCAGCGCCATGATGCCGATGGTGGACGACTGGTAGAGGATCGTCGCCATGGAGCCGCCCTGCCGGACCGCGGGAGCGGCGATCAGGAAGAAGACGAGCACGGCGACGGCGCCGAGGAAGACACCCACCTCGGGCCGGGCGAGCAGCCGCAGGGCCAGGGGCCGCTGCCGGGTCCGCCCGTCGGACCGCCCGGGGCCGGGGTCCGGCGGTGCGGTCGCCGCCGGCGCGGCCCGCTGGGCCGTGCTCATCACCGGGTGCCCTTCGCGGCGAACTCCGCGACGGCGTCGACGTTGGACTTGTCGACGAAGGCCGGTCCGGTCAGCACCGGCTGCTCGCCGCCGCCGCTGTAGTTGCCGTTGTTCCGGTAGAGCCACAGTCCGTCGACGGCCAGGTAGCCCTGCAGATAGGGCTGCTGGTCGACGGCGAACTCGATGTCGCCCTTCTGGATGGCGCCGGTGAGCTGCTTGTTGAGGTCGAAGGTGGCGACCTCGGCGTCGCTGCCGGCCTCCGCCACCGACTGCACCGCGGTCAGTGCGAACGGGGCGCCGAGGGTGACGACGTGGTCGATGGCGCTGTCCTGGCGCAGCTTGGCGGTGATGGTGGACTGTACCGAGGGCATGTCGGTGCCGTTGACGTAGAGGTTCTCGACCGAGCCGTCGAAAGTCTGCTTGAGCCCGTCGCAGCGCTGGGTCAGGCCGATGTTGCCCTGCTCCTGGACCACGCAGACGGCCTTCTTGGCCCCGACCTCGTTGAGCCGCTTCCCGAACGCCTCGCCGGCCACCGTCTCGTCCTGCCCGAAGAACTCCAGCAGGCCCAGCTGCTTCCAGTCGCTCAGACCGGAGTTGAGCCCGACCACGGGTATCCCGGCCTGCTGCGCCTTGGCCACCACGTTCTTGAGCGCGTCGGGCTTGGCGAGGGTGACCGCGATGCCGTCGACGTCCTGGTCGATCGCGTTCTGCACCAGGTTGGCCTGGTTGCCGGCGTTCGGGTCGGCGGAGTAGACGAGCTTCACGTTGTCCTTGGCGGCGGCCGCCTCGGCGCCCTTGCGGACGATGTCCCAGAAGGTGTCGCCGGGGGCCTGATGGGTCACCAGGGCGACCGTCATCGAGGGGGTGTCCGCCTTGCCCGCGGACGCTCCGGAACCCCCCTCCTCGTCGGCCTTCTTCCCCCCGGAGCCGCTGGAGCAGCCGGCGAGGGTCAGTGCGGCCGTGGCGGCGAGGGCCACGGCGGGGGCGAATCTGCGGGAGCGGGCGGGCGAAGAGCGGTCCATCTTTCCTGCACCTCACTGTGCGACGGGGAGCCGTGTGCCGTGCGGAGACGGCGGCTGTGCGCTGGCACCGGATACAAGCCCCTGAGGCGCCCGCTGTCAATACTTTGTTAAGACATCATTTCACGCACTAGTCTTAATGTAAGTACAAACCATTGACAGGGTCGTGTCCGGAGGCCTACATCTGGGAGTCGGCAGGCCCGCCCAGCCCGAGGAGCGCCCCCCATGCCCGAGTCACCCCCGCCGGCCCGGTCGGCACAGCCGGACCCGTCGGCCCCGCCGTTCGACCTGATCACGATGGGCCGGATCGGGGTCGATCTCTACCCCCTGCAGACCGGCGTACCCCTCACAGAGGTGGAGACCTTCGGTAAGTTCCTCGGCGGCTCGGCCGCCAACGTGGCGGTCGCGGCGGCGCGTCTGGGCCACAGCTCGGCGGTGATCACTCGCACCGGAGACGACCCGTTCGGCGATTATCTCCACCGGGCGCTGCAGGAGTTCGGGGTGGACGACCGCTGGGTCGCGCCGGTCGCCGCGTACCCGACGCCGGTCACGTTCTGCGAGATCTTCCCGCCGGACCACTTCCCGCTGTACTTCTACCGCCGCCCCAAGGCCCCCGACCTGGAGATCCGCACCGGTGAACTGGACCTGGCGGCCGTCCGTGCGGCCCGGGTCCTCTGGGTCACCGGCACCGGGCTGAGCGAGGAACCGAGCCGCACCGCCACCCTGGACGCGCTCGCCGCCCGGGCCCGGGCCGGGACCACGGTCTTCGACCTCGACTGGCGCCCGATGTTCTGGACCGACCCGGACGCCGCACGCCCCCACTACGCCGAGGCGCTGCGGCACACCACGGTGGCGGTCGGCAACCTCGACGAGTGCGAGATCGCCACCGGGTTGCGCGAACCGCGGGCGTGCGCCGAGGCGCTGCTGGCGGCCGGTGTGCAGCTGGCCGTCGTCAAGCAGGGCCCCAAGGGCGTCCTCGCCGTGCACCGCGACGGCACGGCGGCCGAGGTCCCGCCGGTGCCGGTCGAGGTGGTCAACGGCCTCGGTGCGGGCGACGCGTTCGGCGGCGCCCTCTGCCACGGTCTGCTCTCCGGCTGGGACCTGGAACGCACCATGCGCTACGCCAACGCGGCCGGAGCGCTGGTCGCCTCCCGTCTCGCCTGCTCCTCCGCGATGCCCACCGCGGCCGAGATCGACGGCCTCCTCGCGTGAGCCACTGCCCGAACGGAGCCCCCACGTGACTGTCAGCATCCCCGACCTCACCGCGGTCCGAGCCCGGCATCCGGAGGCGATCGCCGAGGCCGCCGCCCGGCGCAGCCGCCGTCCGCTGATCGGCGCCGGCGGACGGCTGATGATCGTCGCCGCGGACCACCCGGCGCGCGGCGCGCTCGCCGTCGGGGACCGCGGGCTGGCCATGGCCAACCGCGCCGATCTGCTGGAGCGGCTGTGTGTGGCGCTGTCCCGGCCCGGCGTCGACGGCGTGCTCGCCACCGCGGACGTCCTGGAGGACCTGCTGCTGCTCGGGGCGCTGGAGAACAAGGTCGTCATGGGCTCCATGAACCGCGGCGGCCTGGCGGGCGCCGCGTTCGAGATGGACGACCGATTCACCGGCCACCGCGCCGAGGACCTCGTCCGGCTCCGGTTCGACGCGGGCAAGCTGCTGCTGCGCATCGACCACGAGGACCCCGGCTCCCTGGCCACCCTGGAGTCCGCCGCCCGCGCCGTCGACGCCATGGCCGCCCACCGGCTGCCGGTGTTCGTCGAGCCGTTCCTGTCCCACCGGGTCGGCGGCCGGGTCCGCAACGACCTGTCCGCCGAGGCCGTCACCCGGTCCGTCGCCATCGCCTCGGGCCTGGGCGGCACCTCGGCCTACAGCTGGCTGAAGCTGCCGGTCACCGCCGACCCCGACCACATGGGCGAGGTCCTGGAGACCTCCACCCTGCCGGTGGTGCTGCTCGGCGGCGAGGTGGGGAACGATCAGGACGTCGCCTACGAGCGCTGGCGCAAGGCCCTGCGCCTGCCGACCGTCCAGGGACTGGTCGTCGGCCGCTCGCTGCTCTACCCGGCCGAGGGCACCGTGGAGCAGGCGGTGGACACGGCCGTCGGCCTGTTGTGAGGAGGAGGCACCGATGACGCATCACCTGTCGGCGGGCAGGGCCGCCGACGGCCCCTACGCCGTGGACATCACCCCCGAGACCGCCGGCTGGGGCTACTCCGGTCTGCGCGTGCTGCAGCTGCCGCCGCGGGGCGCCCACACCTTCGACACCGATGACAGCGAGTGGATCGTGCTGCCGCTGAGCGGCGGCTGCACGGTCACCGCCGAGGACGAGTTCGGCCGGCACGCCTTCGAGCTGACCGGCCGCCCCGACGTGTTCAGCGCCGTCAGCGACTTCGCGTACGTCCCCCGGGACTCCCGTACGACGGTGGCCTCGTCCGGTGGCGGACGGTTCGCGCTCACCGGCGCGCGCTGCACCCGCCGGCTGCCCGCCCGCTACGGGCCGGCGTCCTCGGTCCCCGTGGAGCTGCGCGGCACCGGGAGCTGCTCCCGCCAGGTGAACAACTTCGCTGCGGCCGGGGTGTTCGAGTGCGACCGGCTGATCGCCGTGGAGGTGCTCACCCCGGGCGGCAACTGGTCGTCGTTCCCGCCGCACAAGCACGACGAGCACCGCCCCGGCGAGGAGTCGGAGCTGGAGGAGATCTACTACTTCGAGTTCGCCGCCCACGACGGCACCCCGGGCCTCGGCTACCAGCGGGTGTCGCCGTCCGGGCGGGGCCGGGGCACGGACGTCCTGGCGGAGGTCCGCGACGGCGACGCCGTACTGATCCCGGACGGCTGGCACGGCCCGTCGATGGCCGTTCCCGGCCACCACATGTACTACCTCAACGTCATGGCGGGCCCGGACCCGGAGCGCGCCTGGCTGATCTGCGACCACCCCGGCCACGCCTGGATCCGCGACACCTGGCCCGAGCAGCCCGTCGACCCCCGACTCCCCCTCTACACCACGCCGGAGACGTCCCTATGAGCGCGCCCAGCGCAGGCACCCGCCGACTGACCACCGCCCAGGCCCTGGTGCGGTTCCTGTCCGCCCAGTACACGGAGCGGGACGGCGTACGCCACCGGCTGATCACCGGAACCTGGGGGATCTTCGGCCACGGCAATGTGGCGGGCCTCGGCCAGGCGCTCGTGGAGTACGCGGAGGTGATGCCGTATCACCAGGGCCGCAACGAGCAGGCGATGGTGCACGCGGCGGTCGGCCACGCCCGCCACCGCAACCGCCTCTCCGCGCAGGCGGTGACGACGTCGATCGGCCCCGGCGCCACCAACCTGGTCACCGGAGCCGCCCTGGCCACCGTCAACCGGCTGCCGGTCCTGCTGCTGCCCGGCGACTACTTCGCCTCGCACGCCGCCGACCCGCTGCTCCAGCAGCTGGAGCATCCGCTGGCCGGCGACGTGTCCGTCAACGACACCCTGCGCCCGGTCTCCCGCTTCTTCGACCGGATCACCCGGCCCGAGGCGCTGATCCCGGCCGCGCTGAACGCGATGCGGGTGCTGGCCGACCCGGCCGAGACCGGGGCGGTCACCCTGGCACTGCCACAGGACGTGCAGGCGGAGGCGTTCGACTGGCCGGAGGAGTTCTTCGCCGAGCGGGTCTGGCGGGTCCGCCGCCCGGTGCCGGACCCGGTGGAGCTCGCCGAGGCCGTACGGGCGATCCGTGCGGCGGCGCGCCCGCTGCTGGTCGCGGGCGGCGGTGTCCACCACAGCGAGGCCGAGGCGGCTCTGCGGGCGCTGGTGGACACCACCGGCATCCCGGTCGCCTCGACCCAGGCCGGCAAGGGCTCGCTGCGCCACGACCACCCCGCCGACACGGGCGGCATCGGCCACACCGGCACCGCGGTCGCCGACGACCTCGCCCGCAGGGCCGACCTGGTGATCGGCGTCGGCACCCGCTACACCGACTTCACCACCGCCTCCGGCACCCTCTTCCAGAACCCGGCCGTGCGGTTCCTCAACCTGAACATCACCGCCTTCGACGCCCACAAGCTGGCCGCCCGCACACTGGTCTGCGACGCACGGGCCGGGCTGGAGATGCTGACGGACGCACTGGCGGACCACCGCGTCGACCCGTCCTACGAGACCGGGTACCGCACCGGCAGGGAACGCTGGGAGCGACTGGTCGAGGCCGCGTACTCGGCCGGCGACGACAGCGCCGTCCCCACCCAGGCCCAGGTGATCGGCGCGCTGGACGCCGTCGTCGGCGACGACGACGTGGTGATCAACGCGGCCGGGTCGCTCCCCGGCGACCTGCACAAGCTGTGGCGGACCCGCTCGGCGCGCCAGTACCACCTGGAGTACGGCTACTCCTGCATGGGCTACGAGATCCCGGCCGCCCTCGGTGTCCAGCTGGCGGCGCCCGGCACCCCGGTGTGGGCACTGGTCGGCGACGGCACCTATCTGATGAACCCCACGGAGATCGTGACCGCGGTGCAGGAGAACCTGCCGGTGAAGCTGGTGCTGATCCAGAACCACGGCTACGCCTCCATCGGCGGGCTCTCGGAGACGGTGGGCGCCGAGCGGTTCGGCACCGCCTACCGCCACCGGGCCGCCGACGGCACCTTCACCGGCGCTCCGCTCCCGGTCGACCTCGCCGCCAACGCGGCCAGCCTCGGAATGCAGGTCCGGCGTGCGAAGACGGTGGGCGAGCTGCGCGCGGCACTGGCCGCCACACGCGCGTCGGACCGGCCGGCCTGCGTGTACGTCGAGACCGACCCGGCGCCGACGGCTCCCCCGGCCCAGGCGTGGTGGGACGTGCCGGTGGCGGAGGTGTCCGGTCGCGCGGCCGCCGCCGAGGCCCGGGAACGCTATGCCCGTGCGGTCGCCGACCGCCGCCGCCACCTGTGAGCGGGGCCCGTCAGCGGGCCGTGCCGCGCTTCGGGCCGAGCCCGGCGAAGGGCCCCTCCAGCACCGCCCACTGGAGCAGCAGGACGGTCTTGGCGTCGGTGATCTCCCCGGATCGGATCATCTCCAGGGCGCGGCGGACGGGCAGTTCGAGGATCTCGATGTCCTCGCCCTCTTCGTCCAGGCCGCCCCCCGCGTGGGTGCGGGTCGACGGGCCGTACGCGGCGGCGTAGAAGCTGACGCGCTCGGTCACCGAGCCCGGGCTCATGTACATGTCGAAGACGTGCTGGACGTCGCCCACGGTGTGCCCGGTCTCCTCCACCACCTCGCGCCGCACCGCGACCTCGGGGTGCTCGTCCTCGTCGTCGAGCACCCCGCCGGGGGTCTCCACCAGCATCCCGTCCGGGTGGCCGTTGACATACGCGGGGAAGCGGAACTGGCGGGTGAGCAGCACGGTCTCGCGTGCGGCGTCGTAGAGCAGCACGGTGGCGCCGTTGCCGCGGTCGTGGGTCTCGCGCTCCTGGGTGCTCCAGGTGCCGTCGGCTCGCTGGAAGTCGAAGGTGGTGGTGCGCTCCACGTACCAGTGGCTGGACAGCAGTCTCACATCCCGGACCTCGACCCGGGGGTTGCCGGTCAGCTCCCTGCCGGCCCGGTCGAGCCCGGTGCGGCCCCGGCGGTCCGGGGTGTCGACGCCGGCGGTCATCGGAGGCCGCCCGGCCGGACCCGGGGGACGAGACGGTGGACTGCGTGCCCGAAGGCATGGGGCGAGGTGCTCATACCCGCTTCTACCATCCGGGGACGACCACGGAGAACCACAAGGAAAAGGGTCTCCCGGGCTCTCGCCCCGAAGACCCTCCACACCGTCGGGACGACAGGATTTGAACCTGCGACCCCTTGACCCCCAGTCAAGTGCGCTACCAAGCTGCGCCACGTCCCGGTGCGGTCGCACGCGGTGAACCGCGTGATCACGCGAACAGCACTCTACCGCACACGCCCCGCGGAGCCGAAACGGGCACCGGCGCGCGACAATCGGATCCATGGACGGCACCTCTCCCGAGGCACGGGACCGGGACAGTGCGGGACGGGCGCGCAGCGCCCGGCCGCGGGACGGGCTGGGGCGGCCCCTGCCGTACGGGGCGGAGGGCGTGCCCCGGCAGCCGGAGGGCGTGGTGCGGGCCCCCGCGGACACCGTGGCCGAGGCACAGCGGCTGCTGGACGAGGGCAAGCCGTTCCACGCCCACGAGGTGTTCGAGGACGCCTGGAAGTCGGGCCCCGACGAGGAGCGGGAGCTGTGGCGGGGACTGGCGCAGCTGGCCGTGGGGCTGACGCATGCCGCCCGGGGGAACGCGACGGGCGGCGCCCGGCTGCTGCGGCGCGGGGCGGGGGCGGTCGAGGACTGGGCACGGCTGCGCGGGCGGCCGGAGCCGTACGGCGTCGCCCTCCCGTCGGTCGCCGGGTGGGCTCGGGAGCTCGCCGTGGAGGTGGAGGGCGGCGGTGCGGCCGTGGACGCGGCGGCGCGGGCGCCCAGGTTGCGGGGCTGAGCACGGCCCGGCGCGGGCCCCGGCGGTGGCATACGGCAGACTCGGGGCGTGCGGAAGATCCATGTCATCGGAATCGGCGCGGGTGACCCGGAGCAGCTGACGCTGCAGGCGGTCCGGGCACTGCGCGACACGGACGTGTTCTTCGTCCTGGACAAGGGCGAGGCCAAGGCGGATCTCGTGCAGCTGCGCCGGGAGATGCTCGCGGCCCACGTCCCGGAGGGCGCGTACCGGGTGGTCGAGGCCCGGGACCCGGAGCGGGACCGCGCCGCCGGGGGCGAGGCGTACTCCCCGGCCGTCGGGGACTGGCGCAGTGCCCGAGCCGGCATCTACGAGCGGCTGATCGCCGAGGAGCTCGGGGCGGACGGGACCGGGGCGTTCCTGGTGTGGGGCGACCCGGCGCTGTACGACAGCACGCTGGGGATCCTCCAGGAGGTCCTGGACCGGGGCGCCGTCGCCTTCGAGTACGACGTGGTGCCCGGCATCAGCAGTGTCTCGGCGCTGGTCGCCCGGCACCGCACGGGGCTGAACCGGGTCGCCCGGCCGGTGCAGATCACCACGGGCCGGAGGCTCGCCGAGGCATTTCCCGAGGACGCGGACGACGTGGTGGTGATGCTGGACGCCCGCCAGGCCTTCCGGCACTACGCCGACCAGGACATCGACATCTACTGGGGCGCCTATCTCGGCACCCCGGACGAGATCCTCGTCTCCGGTCCGCTCGCCGAGGCCGCGCCCCGCATCGAACGGCTGCGCGCCGAGGCCCGCGCCCGCAAGGGCTGGATCATGGACACGTATCTGCTGCGCCGCAACCCGGGGGACGCGTAGCCCGGCCCGGGGATCCGCGCGGGCGGGCTCCGTCAGCCGGCGTCGAGGTGCAGCCGGGCCAGGACGGACGGGATGTCGGGCACTGCCCGCACCCCTTCCGGGAGGGACGGTCTGCGGACGACGATCACCGGCAGGGCGAGTTCGCGGGCCGCGGTGAGCTTGGCGGACGTGGCCGGCCCCCCGCTGTCCTTGGTCACCAGCACGTCGATGCGGTGGTCGCGGAGCAGAGCCGTCTCGCCGGCCGGGGTGAAGGGGCCGCGGGCCAGGACGACGTGGATGTCCGGCGGCAGCGGCGGCTCGGGGGGTTCCACCGAGCGTGCCACGAAGTGGACGTCCGTCAGGTGGGCGAAGGCGGCCAGGCCGGTGCGGCCGGTGGTGAGGAGGACGCGGCGGCCCAGTCCGGGCAGCAGGCCCGCCGCCTCGGCGAGGGAGGCCACGGAGTGCCAGCGGTCGCCGGGGCCCGGCCGCCGGCCGGGGCGGCGCAGGACGACCGCGGGTACGCCGGCCGTCGCCGCCGCCCGGGCGGCGTTGGCCGTGATCGTCTCGGCGAACGGGTGGGTGGCGTCGACCAGGGCGTCCACGCGGTGCTCGCGCAGCCAGGCGGCCAGGGCGTCGGCGCCGCCGAAGCCGCCGGAGCGGACGACGCCCGGGAGCGGCCCCGGCCGGCTCACGCGCCCGGCGAGCGAGGTGGTGACGCGCACGCCGGGCCGCGCCGTCAGGTCGGCGGCGAGCAGGCGGGCCTCGGTGGTACCGCCGAGGATCAGGACGTGGACGGGCATGGGGCCGAGCCTACGGCGGGTCAGCGCAGCAGCAGCTGCAGGCCGCCGACGACGGTCGCCGCGATCACCAGCCGCTCGAACAGCCGTTGGTCGATCCGGCCGACGGCCCACTTGCCGATCAGGGCGCCGGGGACGACGAACGCCACTAGGGCCGCGTCCAGCAGCAGCGAGCGGGCGTCGATCAGACCGAGACCGGCACTGAACGGCACCTTGGAGACGTTGACGATCAGGAAGAAGAAGGCCGAGGTGCCCAGGAAGCCCAGCTTGCGGAAGCCTGCGGAGAGCAGGTACATCGACAGGACCGGGCCGCCGGCGTTGGCCACCATCGTGGTGAAGCCGCCGAGGACGCCGTAGGAGCGGGCCCGGGCGCGGCCGACGCCGCCCGGCCCCGGCTCCGGGCTCGTCCCCGGCCCCGTTCTCACTCCCCTCCCTGTCCCCGGCCCGGTCGCGGCGTCCGGTGGCGGGGCCGCGTCGGCCTGCCGTCGGCGCCACACCGTCACCGCCGCCATCACCAGCAGGATCGCCCCGATGGAGGTGCGGACCGCCGCGTCGTCGGACCGCATCAGGAACACGGTGCCGACGACCACGCCGGCACCGACCGCCGGGAACAGCCGCCACAGCGTGGGCCAGTGGGCGTGCCGCCGGTAGATCAGGACCGCCAGCACATCACCGGCGATCAGCACCGGCAGCAGGATGCCGGTGGAGGCACGGGCGGGCAGCACCGCAGCGAAGATCGCCAGGCTGACCGTGTTGGCGCCGCTGACGGCGGTCTTGGAGAAGCCGACCAGCAGGGCCGCGAAGGCGAGCGCGGCGAACTGCCAGCCGGTGACGTGCAGGAGGGAGAGCATCGAGGTGTCCATGACGGGCACCGATGCTATGCGCGCCTGATCACGGCCCGTGAGTGGGACCGCGGGTGGGACCGCGGGATCGTCACAGATCCGTGGGGCCGTCCAAGCAGGTCGGGCGAAGTCCCCTGCGGTTCGGGCGAAGTCCCCTGCGGTTCGGCAGCGCCCTGGAGGGGCACGGGGAACTGCGCGACCGGCCACGACGGCGCCCGCGGACGAGCGACGGCACATCGCGGCACTTCCGGCGGAGCGCTCAGCGGGTCGGGCCCGGGGCCTGTCGGACCGGCCTCAGTGCCTCTCGACGAGCACGGCACTGCCCTGTCCCACGCCGACGCACATGGTTGCCAGCCCGCGGGCGGCTCCGGTACGGCGCATGCGGTGCAGCAGGGTGGTGAGGATGCGGGCACCGGAGCAGCCGAGCGGGTGGCCGAGGGCGATGGCACCGCCGGAGGCGTTGACCAGCTCGGGGTCGATGCCGAGCTGGTCGGTGCAGGCGAGGGCCTGGGCGGCGAACGCCTCGTTGAACTCGGCCTCCTCGATGTCGCCGATTCCCCAGTCGGCGCGGGCCAGGACCCTGCGGGTGGCGGGGACCGGGCCGATGCCCATGACGTCCGGGTGGACGCCGGCCGAGGCACCGGCGACGTAGCGGCCGAGCGACTCCAGGCCGAGGTCGTTCAGGGCCTCCTCGCTCACCAGAAGGAGACCGGCGGCGCCGTCGTTCATCGGGGAGGAGTTGCCCGCGGTGACCGTGCCGCCCTCGCGGAAGACCGGCTTCAGCCGGGCCAGCTTCTCGGGCGAGGTGTCCTCGCGGATGCACTCGTCTGCGGTCACGGTGACGCCGTCCGGCCGCTCGACGGGGAGCAGTTCGTCGTCGAAGTGACCGTTCTTGCGGGCCGCGGCGGCCCGGCGGTGGCTGCGCAGCGCGAACGCGTCCTGGCGTTCGCGGGCGATGCCGTACCGCTCGGCGACCTCCTCGGCGGTCTCGCCCATGGCCAGCAGTCCGTGCAGTTCCTTCATCGCCGGATTGACCAGCCGCCAGCCGAGCCGGGTGTCGGCGGTCTCGATGCGGTGCGGCAGCGCCTCGTCCGGGCGGGGCAGCACGAAGGGGGCGCGGCTCATCGCCTCCGAGCCGCCGGCGAGGACGATGTCGGCCTCTCCCGCGGCGACGGTGCGGGCGGCGGTGGTCACGGCCTCCAGGCCGGAGGCGCACAGCCGGTTGACGGTGGCGCCGGGCACCGTCTCGGGCAGACCGGCGAGCAGCGCGGCCATGCGTGCGACGTTGCGGTTGTCCTCACCGGCCTGGTTGGCGGCGCCCCAGTAGACGTCGTCGATGCGCGCCGGGTCGAGCGCGGGCACGTCGGCGACCAGGCCGCGGATCACGGCGGCGGCGAGGTCGTCGGGACGCACCGTGGACAGGGCCCCGCGGAGTCGGCCGACGGGGGTGCGGCGGGCGGCGGCGAAGTGGACGGGACGCACGAGAGGACTCCTGACCGTTCGTGGCTCGGCCACCGCCGGGCGGCATGGCGCCGCCGGACCGGCCCGCACGAGCACACTCCTTAATTAGCGCTGCTAGTTTTGGACTATAGACCGCGCGGCGGTCCGCTGGGAAGATCCCCCGGGAACCTTCATCCCACGCAAGCCGGAGGAGCAATGGCCGAGGCCCGCGAGCACGTACTGACCGGAACCCGGGGCCGCATCTCGGTCCGCGCGTGGCCGGGGCGGCGGCCCCGGTATGCGGCGCTGCTGGTGCACGGGTACGGCGAGCACATCGGCCGGTACGAGGAGGTGGCCGGGGTGCTGGTGGCGCACGGCGCGGCCGTGTACGGCCCGGACCACGTCGGGCACGGGAGGTCGGACGGCGAACGGGTGCTGATCGAGGACTTCGAGGACGTGGTCGCCGATGTGCACGCCGTGGCCGGCCTGGCCAGGGCCGCCCACCCGGGGCTGCCGCTGGTCATGGTCGGACACTCGATGGGCGGGCTGATCGCCTCCCGCTATGCCCAGTGCCATCCCGGCGGCCTGGCCGCGCTGGTGCTGTCCGGTCCGGTCATCGGGGACTGGGAGCTCCCCCGGCGGCTGCTCGCCCTGGACGAGATCCCGGAGACGCCGATCAGCCCGTCCGCGCTCTCCCGCGACCCTGCGGTCGGGGCGGCGTACGCGGCCGATCCGCTGGTGTGGCACGGCCCGATGAAGCGGCCGACGGTGGAGGCCTTCGCACGGACGCTGGCGACCGTCGGCAAGGGCGGCGACATCGGCCGGCTCCCGCTGCTGTGGCTGCACGGCGACGACGACCGGCTGGTGCCGCTGTCCGGGAGCCGTCCGGGTGTGGAGGGGCTCAGCGGCGGGGCGCTGACCGAGCGGATCTATCCCGGTGCCCGGCACGAGGTGTTCCTGGAGACCAACCGGGCCGAGGTGCTCGCCGACCTCACGGCCTTCCTGGACGGCGTCCTCGCGCCCTGACCGCCGCCGGTGTTTTGTCCCGGTCGGCTCCGGGCACCCGCGTCGGCGGAGCGGCCCGCGCCGCGACCGCCGTACCACCGGCGCGCGGCGCCCGCGGCTGCCGTACCGGCACGGAGGACGGGACAAGGAGTGGCACCGCATGACTGTCGTCAGGAGCACGATCCCGGAGTCGGCCCGCCAGGTCACCGGGGACGCGTTGCAGGGCACGCTGGTGGACCTGCTCGGGCTTTCCCTGGTTGCGAAGCAGGTGCACTGGAACATCGTCGGACCGCGCTTCCGCTCGGTCCATCTGCAGCTCGACGAGGTCGTCGCCACGGCCCGCTCGTACGCGGACACGGTCGCGGAGCGTTGGCCGCGCTCGGCATGCCGGCCGACGGCCGCCCGGAGACGGTCGCGTCCGCGTTCACCCTGCCCGGCGCCAAGGAGGGCTGGGTTCGGGACACCGAGGTGATCGCGCTGCTGGTGGAGAGCCTGGAGGCGGCCGTGGCACGGCTGCGCGAGCGGATCACGGCCACCGCGGAGGCCGACCCGGTCACCCAGGACCTGCTGATCGGGCTCACGGCCGAGCTGGAGAAGCAGCGCTGGATGTTCGACGCCGAGAACTGGCCGCGGGACGAGTGAGCCCGGGAGGGGTGCAGCCGTGGACCGCGACGCACGGGTGGTCCGGGAGCTCGTCGACAGGCACGGACGGACCTATGCCGAAGAGGCGGGCATCCGGCTGGCGGACACCCCGCAGCCGCTGTACCGGCTGCTGGTCCTCGCGCATCTGCTCAGCGCCCGGATCCGCGGCTCGATCGCCGTGGCCACCGCCCGCGCCCTGCACGAGGCGGGACTGCGCGATGCCCGCCGGATGGCCGCGGCCGACTGGCAGCAGCGAGTGGACGCACTGGGACGGGGCGGCTACCGGCGCTACGACGAACGCACCGCCACCCAGCTCGGCGAGGGCGCCGAGATGCTGACCGAGCGCTGGGGCGGGGACCTGCGCCGGCTGCGCGAGCAGGCCGACGGCGACACCGCCGAACTGGGCAGGCTGTTGCAGGAGTTCCCCGGCATGGGCCCGGCCGGTGCCGCGATCTTCCTGCGCGAGGTGCAGCGGGTGTGGCCGGAGGCGGGGCCCTGCCTGGACCGCAAGGCGCTGCAGGGCGCTGAGCGTCTGGGCCTGCCCGACGATCCCGACCGGCTGCTGGACCTGGCCGGTGACACGGAACCGGCCGTGCTCGCCGCCGCGTTGGTGCGGGCCGCGGTCGAGAAGGAGGTGGCGGGGGAGACGCTGGAGCGCGCCGGATGAGGCGCGCCGCGCGGGGCGGTCGAGACCGGCGCCCGGGGCCGGGCGACGCCGACAGCCCCCCGAACGGACAGGAACGACACCCGGACGGGCGAGGCTGAGGTCCGGGAACGGCCGAAGCCGGCACCCGGGACGGACGGGCCCGGCTCCCCGGCAACGGGCGAGAGCGGCGCCCGGTATCGGGCCGGCCCCGCCTCCCGGACAACGAACACGGACGACACCCCGGGACCGGCCGGCGCCGACACCCCGGGGCCGGCAAGACCACCCCGGGACCGGCCGGCGCCGACACCCCGGGGCCGGCGAGACCACCACGTCGGGAACAGGCGCGACCACCACCACAGGAGCAGATCACGCCGCCCCGGAACCGGTATGACGGCCCCCGGGGCGGACGCGACCCCGGCCCGGAGGCGCGGCAGACGAGTCGCGGACAAACACACCCGGGGGGACGGGACACACACCACCCCGACCCGGACACGACCCACGGACCGCCGACCAACACACCCGGTGGGACGGGACGGACGCTGCCCGGCCTGGAGGCAGCCGGTGGGGCGGGGGGGGGCGGACCCGGCCGGTGGGGCGGGTCACCCGGTCAGGGTCCGTGCGCTGGTGGGCCCGCGGCAGCGGTGATGCGCTGAGGAGACGCGTCACGTTCCCAGGAGGCATTCCCGATGATCCGTCGTCCCGCCCACCCCGTCCGTCTTCTCGCCACCGCACTCACCGCGGGCGCGCTGCTGACCACCGCTGCCTGCTCGGACGGAGCCGGCGACACCCCCGGCGCGGCGCAGGCCGCGAGCTCGCCCGCCGCGGAACCCGCCGCCCAGACCACCAGCCCCACGCCCAGCCCCTCCCCCGGCACCCTCTCCGAGGACGGCGCCCAGATGGCGCTGCTCACCGAGGCCGACCTGGAGGACGACTGGCAGCAGGTCGACGACGCCGACCAGTGGCAGGACGAACTGCTCATCGACGACGTCGACGTCGACGCCTTCCTCACCGCGCAGACCGACGCCGAGGACTGCCAGCAGTTGCTCGACAACCTGTACGGCGAGGAGCTGCTGGGCAAGCCCTCGGGCGCCTCCGCGTTCACCGGCTTCGAGATGGGCGACTCCCGCCTGCTGGAGCAGGTCGCCGTCTACGACAAGGACACGCTGGACGACTCCATGAAGTGGCTGAAGGATCTGCCCACCCAGTGCGACGAGTTCACCGCGACCGACGACGCCGGCGACGAGCGGACGATCCAGGTGGTCGAGACCTCGCTGCCCGACGTCGGCGACGACCGCCAGGGCCTGGAGGTGACGGTGCGCGGCCAGGCGGACGGCTCGCCCGCGACGCTCACACTCACCGTCGCCGCCGTACGGGTCGGCGACAACGCGCTCAACATCACCGGCGGCGGCCTGGACGGGGGCCAGAAGGACTCCGTCGAGCAGGGCACCGAGGCGGGCACCCAGCGGCTGGAGGACGTCCTGGCCGGCCGGACCCCCTCGCCGCAGCCCACCAACGCGTACTGAGGGCCGACCGCAGCGGACTCCCGCCCCACCGTACGAGCGTGCGGGGCGGGAGTCCGCCGTGTGCGCCCGCCGGCCGATTCCCGGTTCCCGGGACATGTGTGATCACCCGGCGGCACAATGGGCGGGGAACGGCAGTACCGGCGCATGGGAGTCATGGACGTGAGCGAGGGCCACACCCCGACGAGCGGGTCCGCACGGCTGAACACCGGTGTGGCGCACAACGCGCGCGTGTGGAACTACTGGATCGGCGGGAAGGACAACTACGAGGTCGACCAGCAGGTCGGCGAGCACGTCGCCGGCATGTTCCCGGTCATCCGGGAGGTCGCGCGGGCGGACCGCTGGTTCCTGGGCCGGGCCGTCCGCTTCCTCGGCCGGGAGCGGGGGATCCGGCAGTTCCTGGACATCGGCACCGGACTGCCGACCGCCGACAACACCCATGAGATAGCCCAGCGCATCGCGCCCGAGGCGCGGATCGTGTATGTCGACAACGACCCGATCGTCCTCACCCACGCCCGCACCCTGCTGACCGGCACCCGCGAGGGCGCCACCGACTACATCGACGCCGACGTGCACGATCCGGACGCGATCCTGCAGCGGGCGGCGCAGACCCTCGATCTGACCCGTCCGGTCGCCGTGATGATGCTGGGCATCCTCAACTTCGTGCTCGACCACGACGAGGCGCGCGAGATCGTGCGCGGGGTCATGACGGCCGTCCCCTCCGGCAGCTGCCTGGCCCTCACCCATCCCACGCACGACTCCGCACTGGGCGGCGAGGGCCAGATCCCGGCCATGGCGTTCTGGAACGAGAACGCCACGCCGCCGATCACCGCCCGCAGCCGCGAGGAGATCGCCGCGTTCTTCGAGGGGCTCGAGCTGCTGGAGCCGGGCCTGGTCTCCTGCTCGCAGTGGCGCGCCGAGCCCGGCTCCCCCGCCCCCGTACCGCAGTTCGGCGCGGTGGCCGTGAAGCCCTGACCGTCCGGGAGGACGCATGACCACCCTGGCCGACCCGGTACCGGGCGGACGTCCCGGCGACGTCGAGCGGGCCACCGCGCTGAGCGCGGAGCTGTCCGGGCGGGGCGTGCACGGGGTGGTGCTGGCGTATGTGGACACCGCGGGCGTCGGCCGGGTGAAGACGGTGCCGACGGCCGCGCTGGCCTCGGCGGCGGCCTGGGGCGTCGGCATGTCCCCGGTGTTCGACACCTTCCTGGCCAACGACGCGATCGTGGCCACGGACGTGCTCGGCTCCCCGGACGGGGATCTGCGCCTCTACCCCGACCTCGGCGCGCTGGCGGTGCTGGCCGCGCAGCCGGGCTGGGCGTGGGCGCCGGTCGACCGGGTCACCCAGGAGGGCGAGCGGCACCCCGGGTGCGGGCGGACCGTGCTGCGGCGCATCGTGCGGGAGAGCGCCGAGCGGCACGGTGTCTCCTTCCGGGCCGCGATCGAGATCGAGTGGGCGGTGGGACGCGGCGACGCTCCCGGCGGCGCGTTCCGGCCCGCCGTGTCGGGGCCGGCGTACGGTGCCGTCCGGCAGGTGGAGCTGAGCGACTGCGGCGCCGATCTGCTGGCGGCGCTGGCCGCCCAGGGCGTGGACGTGGAGCAGTTCCATCCGGAGTACGCGGCCGGACAGTTCGAGCTCTCGGTGGGCGCGCTGGACCCGGTGGCGGCGGCCGACCGCAGTGTGCTGGTGCGGCAGACGATCAGGGCGGTGGCCCAGCGGCACGGACTGCGGGTCTCCTTCTCCCCCGCGGTGTCCGCACAGGGCGTCGGCAACGGCGGTCACATCCACCTCTCCGCCTGGCGCGAGGGCCGGAACCTGCACGCCGGGGGCGAGGGCCGGTACGGCATGACCGCCGAGGCCGAGGGCTTCGCGGCGGGCGTGCTGGCCCGGCTCCCGGCGCTCACCGCGGTGACCGCGCCGAGCCCGGCCAGTCATCTGCGGCTCAAGCCCTCGCAGTGGGCCGGGGTGTACACCGCGTGGGGCCGGGAGACCCGGGAGGCCGCGCTGCGGATCGTCACCGGGACCGCCGGGGTCCGCGACCGGGCGGCGAACCTGGAGGTGAAGCCGGTCGACCTGGCCGCCAACCCGTATCTCGCGCTGGCCTGTCTGATCGCCGCCGGGCTGGACGGCATGGTGTCTTCGGCGAGGCTTCCCGAGGAGACCACCGGCGATCCGGTGCGGCTCGACCCGGCCCGGGCGGCGGCCCGCGGTGTACGGCGGCTGCCCACCTCCCTGGCCGGGGCGGTCGAGGCGTTCCGCGCCGACGGCGTGCTCCGCGCGGCGCTGGGGCCGGTGCTGGCCGACGCGGTGACCGCCGTACGGCTCGGGGAGATCGAGGCGGTCCGGGACCGGGACGACGAGCAGATCGCGGCGGCCTACCGCTGGGTGTACTGAGATGGCCGTCGGCCCCGTGCACGAGACGCTCGAAGCGCTGGAGCTGGTGGACCACCATTGCCACGGTGCCGTCACCGCCGAGCTGGACCGGGCGGGCTTCGAGTCGCTGCTCACCGAGGGCGAGGCGTGGCCGGGGTTCTCGGCCTTCGACACTCCGGCGGGTCTCGCCGTCCGCCGGCACTGTGCGCCCCTGCTGGACCTGCCGCGGCACGCCCCGGCCGACACCTATCTGAACCGCCGGGCCGAACTGGGCCCCGACGAGGTGAACCGCCGCTTCCTCACCGCGTCGGGCACCGGCGTCTTCTGCGTCGACACCGGGTACGCCCCGCACGCCGTCACCGAACCGGCCCAGCTGGCGCGGGCCGCGGGTGGGGACGCGTACGAGGTGGTCCGGCTGGAGAGCGTGGCGGAGGCGGTGGCGGCCCGCGGCGTCGAACCTGACGGCTACGCGCGGGCGTTCCGCGGCGCGGCCGAGGCGGCGGCGCGGCGCCCGGACGTGGTGGCGGTGAAGTCGGTGGCCGCCTACCGCACCGGATTCGGCCTGGACCCGGCCCGGCCCACGCACGCGGAGGTCACCGCGGCGGCCCGGGACTGGCTTGCCCGGGGCGGGCGGCTGGACCACCCGGTGCTGGTCCGGCAGCTGCTGTGGACCGCCGTCGATCTCGGGCTGCCGCTGCAGCTGCACGCGGGGTTCGGCGACAGCGACCTGCGGCTGCACCGCGCGGACCCGAGCCTGCTGACCGACTGGCTGCGGCTGACCGCGGGCACGGTCCCGGTCCTGCTGCTGCACTGCTGGCCGTTCCAGCGGCAGGCGGGCTATCTCGCGGCGGTCTTCGAACGGGTGTACCTGGACGTCGGTCTGACCCTGCACCACGTCGGCCCGTCCCGGGCGGGCGCGGTACTGGCCGAGGCCCTGGAGATCACCCCGTTCCGCAAACTGCTGTTCAGCTCCGACGCCTACGGTGTGGCCGAGTTCCACCATCTGGGCGCGCTGGCCTTCCGGCAGGGGCTGGCCGGGCTGCTGCAGGAGCGGGTGGACGCCGACGAGCTGGCCCTGCCGGACGCCCTGCGCATCGCGCGCTGGACCGGCCGGGACAACGCGCTGCGCGTCTACCGGCTGCCGGACGGCGAGGCGGACGGTGAGGCGCACGGCGAGCGGGCAGGGTGGTGCTGATCACAGTTGGACCGGAGCGGCACCCAGGAATCCGACGACGTTGAAAGTATGATCAGGCGATGTCTGACACGACCGAAACCACACCGGGCTGGCTGACGACCGACGAGCTCGAACTCGTACGGGCCCGGGTGCCGGTGCTGTACGTCGAGGCCGTCCCCGTGCGCGTCGACGACAGCGGTGAAGTCACCAGCGTCGGTCTGCTGCTGCGCATCGGGCCCGACGGCACGGTCAACCGGACGCTGGTCTCCGGCCGGGTGCTGCACCACGAGCGGGTCCGGGACGCGCTGCTGCGCCACCTGGAGAAGGACCTCGGCCCCGTGGCGCTGCCCCGGGTCCCGGCCTCGCTGCAGCCGTTCACGGTGGCGGAGTACTTCCCGACGCAGGGCATCACTGCGTACCACGACCCGCGGCAGCATGCGGTGTCCCTCGCCTATGTGGTCCCGGTCAGCGGCGACTGCCGGCCCCGGCAGGACGCGCTCGACCTGGTCTGGTTCAGCCCGCAGGAGGCGCTGTCCCCGGCGGTGCAGAGCGAGATGCCCGGCGGGCACGGCGTACTGCTCAAGCAGGCGCTGGCGCATGTCGGCGCGGTGATCTAGCCCCGCGGCCCGGCTGGAGACGGCGCAGGGGCGGTCGGCCTGTTCTTGTCCCCGGGCAATGCCCCGCGCCCCATCCGGCGTTGACCCGCCTGCTTCCGCAAGAAGATGCGGGCGGTCCGGCGCCCTCGAGCAGCATTCTGCATCACGCTCGTACGTGCATCGCCGTCGCTCGTCCGCCGTCTCCTTCCGGGCGAGCACCGACGGCACGACCTGGATCACGGTCGGCACCGCCACGCCGGGAGGTGCCGTACCGGCCCAGGACGTGGGGGTCTTCATGACCGCCGCCGGCGGCTGGACCGGTGCCCGGGGCGTCGCCGGGTTCCGGGAGTTCACCGTCTCCGGACGCCGCCCGACCGCACCCGGTCGTCCGGTGCCGCCGGCCGGCCGGGGCGGGATCAGCTCAGCCGGAGCACCTGCCTCAGGGCCTGCCGCAGCTCCGCCTCCGGGTCCGGCACCGGTCCCGGCGACCGCCAGGCCACGAACCCGTCCGGCCGTACCAGCACCGCCCCGTCGCCGCTCGTGCCGTGCAGCCGCGCCCAGTCGGTCCCGTCCTGCGGAGCCAGTTCGGCGTCCGGCCCTGCGCCGATGCGGTACGACTCGAGCCGTACGGACCCGGCGGCGGCGATGCTCCGGGCGGCGGCATGCCAATCCGTCGCCCCCTGGGCGCTGCTGAGGAGCGCCATCGACCGTTCGTACAGGTCGAGCGTGGACAGCCGGGCCTGCCGGGCACCGGGGCGCCGCAGCCACATATGGGGGGCCCTGCTGCCCGGTTCACCCGTCAGGCGCAGCTTCCCGGGGACCACGGCCGTCCCGGGAGGAGCGCCCACCACGGCACCGCGCGGGTACCGGTAGCCCAGGGCGACCTCGAGGATCCCGCCCCGCCCGGGTCCCCCGGACGGACCCGCGTCCCGGGAGCAGCCCGGGTGACTGTGCTCGGCCGAGCGTGCCGACGCGCGAGCGCTGGTCGCCTGCGCCACGGGACGGCGCTCCGTGTCGTACGTCTCCAGCAGCCCCGGACCGGCCCAGCCGTCCAGCACGGCGGCCAGTTTCCAGGCCAGGTTGTGGGCGTCCTGGATACCGGTGTTCGAACCGAACGCTCCGGTCGGGGACATCTCGTGGGCGGCGTCCCCGGCGAGCAGGACCCGGCCGGCCGCGTACCGGTCGGCGACGTGCTCGGCGGCATGCCACGACGCCCTGCCGGTGATCTCCACGTCGAGGTCGGGGACCCCGGTGGCCCTTCGGATGTACCGGGCGCACCGCTCGGTCGTGAAGTGCTCCATGGCCTCGCCGTGTTCCGGGTACCAGGGCGCGTGGAAGACCCAGTTCTCCGTGTTGTCGACCGGCAGCAGAGTCCCGTCGGCCTGGGGGTCGGTCAGGTAGCACACGATGAAGCGCCGGTCGCCCACCACCCCCGCCAGCGTCTTGGAACGGAACGTGATGCTCACACTGTGGAAGAGTTCGCCGGGTCCGGTCCGGCCGATGCCGAGCCGGTTGCGGACCGCGCTGCGCGGACCGTCCGCCGCGACGAGGTAGTCCGCGCGAAGCGTGTACCGCTCCCCGGTGTCGCGGTTCCGCAGCAGCGCGGTCACTCCTTCGCCGTCCTGCTCGAAGGACAGCATCTGCGTGGCGTACCGCAGGTCGCCGCCGAGTTCCCGGGCGCCCCGCAGGAGCACCGGCTCGAGATCGTTCTGACTGCACAGACACCATGAGCTGGGGCTGAGCCGCGCAAGCCCGCCCCCCGGGTCGAGGTGCCCGAGCAGCCACTCGCCGCCGTCACCGGCGAGGGACGGTGTCTGCAGAATGCCGTGGTTGTCCGCCAGGAGCGACGCGGCCCGTCTGATCCGCGGCTCGATCCCGGCCACCCGGAACAGCTCCATGGTGCGGACGTTGTTGCCACGTCCGCGCGGATGAACCGAGGTCGCCGGATGCTGCTCGACCAGGGTGTGCGGTACGCCGAGGCGGCCCAGGAACAGGGAGAGCGACAGGCCCACCAGGGAGCCGCCCACGATGAGGACGGGGACCCGGTGGCCGACGGCTTCGTTCATCAACGCCTCCAGACGCAGCAGTACGGGTTGCGGGACGCGACGGGCCTCGCACGCCCTCCGGGAGCCGATCCGCGGTCCCGGTCACCCGGGTGATTCACGCAAGTCGCGCGACCGGACACCAACGGCACACGATCG
The DNA here is from genome assembly GCF_036689765.1 of Streptomyces poriticola. Lineage (NCBI taxonomy): Bacteria > Bacillati > Actinomycetota > Actinomycetes > Kitasatosporales > Streptomycetaceae > Streptomyces > Streptomyces poriticola. The sequence continues at coordinate 1,294 of NZ_JBAGKH010000030.1, read as the reverse complement.
AGACCCGCCGATGTCGCTCACACCGGTGCGACATTCGCCTCTGCCCCGAAGGAGACAGTCACAGGATGACCACGTTGGAAGAAGCTACGCAGCAATCGCCGGGACGGGTGTCGGAGCAGGTCTCGCAGTCCGTGTTCGACGACTCCAGGCTCCGGGTGTTCCTCCTGCTGGACCTGTACGACGGGGCCCAGCAGCAGTTCCTCGAAACGTACGAGCAGTTGCGCAACCACGTGGCGTCCGTGCCGGGCCACGTCAGCGAGCAGCTGTGCCAGTCGATCGAGAATCCGTCCCAATGGCTGATAACCAGTGAGTGGGAGAGCGCCCCGCCCTTCCTCGCGTGGGTGAACAGCGAGGAGCACGTGCAGATGGTCAAGCCGCTGCACCGTTGTGTGCGGGACACCAGGTCGCTGCGCTTCCATGTGCTGCGGGAGACCGGTGGACCGTTCGCCGAGTCCGCGACGAGCGGACTGCAGGCGCCCCCCAGGGTCGGGGACGGTGTGATCCGTCATGCGCTCACCTTCACCGTCAAGCCCGGCAGCGAGCAGACGGTCGCCCGGCTGCTGGCCGGCTACTCGGCGCCCGAGCCGCGCGTCGACGACACCACACGGCTGTGCCGCACCTCCCTGTTCATGCACGGCAACCAGGTCGTACGGGCCATCGAGGTGCGCGGCGACCTGCTCGCGGCGCTGCGCCACGTCGCCCGGCAGCCGGAGGTCCGGGCCGTGGAGGAGGCCATCAACCCCTACCTCGAGCAGGAACGGGACCTCGGCGATCCCGAGTCCGCCCGGGTCTTCTTCACCAGGGCGGCCTTGCCCGCCGTCCACCATGTGACGACGAGCGGGCCGGTGCCGGCGGACGCACGGCGCCACGCCCTGTACTACCCGGCCCGGAAGGGCTGCGGGATGCGGCTGGCCCGGCTGCTCGCCCGGCACGACGAGGCGATGGCGGGCGATGCGTTCAGCCCGGTCCGCAACAGCACGATCTTCCAGCGCGACGACATCGTGGTGAGACTGATCGACGTACAGGGCGCCATCGACGCCGACCCCGTCCTCTCCCTCGGGCTGCAGGATCCCCGGCAGGTCACCGAACTGACCTCTCTCCTCGACGTCGACGCGCTCGGCGTGGACGAAGCGGACCGTGCCCGGTCCGGGAACGGGGACATCACCCACCTGCTGGGGCTCGCCGACATGGACCTCATCACGGACCGCCGGTCGCCCGACGCCTGACCCGCCCCGCACGCCGATCCCCGGCCCCCGGGCCCCGGGGGCGGGGGTAGGGGGGCGGGGGGGGCCCG